>JACCSL010001023.1 GCA_013812995.1 Ardenticatenales bacterium
CATGCTCGATGGCGGCCTCCATCATGGCACGCGCGATTCCCTGACGGCGATAGGCGGGCAACACTGCCACATTGGAGATAATCCACTGGGTTCCGCGATTGTCGGCGCGGCTCACCGTGGTGTTGGCAACGACCCGGCCATCGCTCTCCCAGACATAGCCGCTGAAATAGTCGCGCAGGGAGGGAATCGCACGGCCCAGCAGCGAGAGCAGGGGGCTAATCGTGCTCATAAAGTGGAGGTCCCGCATGATGATATGGCTACCGGGGGACAACTCTTCGGCAAAGGCGATCTCAATCACACGCGCGACTTCGGCGAAGTCCCGCGTGGCATCCATCGGTCTCAACTCCGATGGTTTCGACTCCGTGCCCGCATCACGCGGGAGGGTCTGACTCACCATCCAGCGGATCGTCCTCCCATGCAATGATCCAGACGCATAAACCCGCCAGCCCAACCGTTGCCACCACCAGCCAGAAGCGCTGGAGCGGCAAGAGAGCCACATCCCGACTCGATACCAGCAAGATTGTGACCATACTGAGGGCCAGCACAATCCAACTCACCAGATAGGGATGGCTATACCACCATTCACGCACGTTTGTCCCTCCTCACCGTTCCGGTGATCAGACGCTCCCACCCATCGCTCACCTGCCGTTCCAACGTCTCCAGGGAGCCACTATTCTCGATGATGACATCGGCTAGATGGAGCCGCTCCTTGATGGGGGCCTGCGCCTCCAGCCGCGCCTGGGCCTCGGCCTCGCTCCAACCGCGATTTTCCATGAGGCGCTGCCCCTGCACCTCCGGGCGCGCGACGACAAACCACACCTGGTCCATCATGCTGTGCCGCCCACTCTCGATGAGCTTGACCGCCTCGATGACCATCGCGGGAGGCGGGTCGGGCTGGGTAGCACTCGCCTCCATACGCTCCGCGATGATGCGGCCCGTATGAGGGTGGACGATTCCCTCCAGTGCTCTCAGGGCGGCGGCGTCGCTGAAGACAATCTCCCCAAGGGCGCGGCGCTCCACCGAGCCATCCGGGGCCAGAACCTGCTCCCCGAACTGGGCGGCGATGGCCGAGGTGACCTCTGTGCCAGGCCGATACAACTCGTGGACCAGGGCATCGGCATCCAGATGCACCGCGCCCCGCTCAATGAGAAGGCGGGCCACACTGCTCTTTCCACTGGCGATGTTTCCTGTCAGGCCAATTAATTTCACTAAAGTTCTCAAAAGCTCTAGGATCGTGTGGACATAGGAGGAATAGGTCATCCCTCCAGAGTGCGATTATAATGAGCGGCGCTACCCTTGACAACCTTTGAGGAACTCATCCCCCACCAAACCTGATGCGAAACAGTGCATTTATCCTATCTCTTGTCCTGACGACGGTGCTCGCGGGCTGGTTTTTGATGCGTATGGTCATCAATACCGACCCAGAGGTGCCTGCCAACGTGATGGTGGTTCTCCTACTGCTCTTCCTTATCGTCGGCAGTCTGACGAGCCTGCTGTCGTGGGGTCTCATTCGTCGCCTCCTGGGCACCGATGCCTATGGGATGTCGATCCGGCATGGCTTTTGGGCAGGACTTTTCCTGATTGCCCTACCGATCCTCCGCTGGTTGGGCATCTTGAGCGTGTTGGTCATCGGTGCCATCCTGCTCGTCATCTTCGGGTTGGAGTCTCTGCTCTTGCTCCAGCAGGGGCAGGAGGAGGGGATGACCGATGGATAGTAACGCCCAGCTTCTGCTGGGGCTCTTCCTTGGTGTGGCAATGGCTGCCGGTGGGTACCGGAAACAATCTCTCAGTGAGAGCGGGGCCATCGCCGCCGCGCTGGTGGGTGCCATCATCTTTGGGCTGGGCGGCTGGGCCTGGGGCGTGCTCCTGGTGGCCTTCTTTGTTGGCTCCAGCGCCCTTTCCGCCTACAACCCCAGGCACAAAGCCCAGGTTGCCGCCGAGAAGTTCGACAAGGGGAGCCGCCGCGATTGGGGCCAGGTGCTTGCCAATGGTGGCTGGGCCACGCTGCTGGCGCTGCTGATGTGGCTGAGCCCCGCGCCCTGGCTCTTTCCGGCCCTCGTTGGCACCCTCGCCACGGTCACGGCTGACACCTGGGCCACAGAACTGGGCACCCTCAGCGCGCAGCCACCCCGTCTCATTACGACCTGGCAGACGGTGCCACCCGGCACGAACGGAGCCATCTCCCTGCTGGGCACGATGGCCTCGCTCGTGGGGGCGCTTTTCATCGGCACGCTGGCCTACCCGCTGGTCATGCTGGGAGGAGCCCCGCATCTGGCGCTGAACCCGCTCTGGTTGCCCCTTGTGGGAGCGGTCAGCGGGCTAACGGGGAGTCTCGCGGACAGCCTGCTCGGGGCCACGGTGCAGCAGGTGTACCACTGCCCGCGCTGTGACAGCGAGACCGAGCGCGCGCTGCACCACTGTGGCACGGCCACGCATTACCTACGCGGATGGCGCTGGATGGACAACGATATGGTCAACTTTCTCGCGTCGGTGGTGGGTAGCATCGTCGCGGCCTGGCTCGCGGTGGTGCTGGCCTAGCTTTATCGTGTCAACGACTCTATCCATCAAAACGCGCTTGACCAACCAATAGTGTGAGCAAAGAGGGATTGATTGTTCCCCAGGAAAGGACTACAATCGCGCGCCTATCTCCTACCCTCTTCTGACCTGGCAAAAAAATCTATGAAAATATTGATTACTGGCGCAGGCGGGCAGCTTGGGCGTGCCCTACAGGATCGCTTTGCCGAGCATCGCCCGCTGGCGCTGACGCACAATGAGCTGGACATTGGCGACCGTGGTGCAGTCCTTGATCTGGCCTCGGAAGCCCCCGAGGTGATCCTCCATGCCGCCGCGATGACCAATGTGGACGGCTGCGAGCGCGACCCCGAGGCCGCCTACCGCATCAATGCGCTTGGAACACAGAACCTGGCGCTGCTGGCGCAACGCTGTGACGCGGTGATGCTCTATGTGAGCACGGATTATGTCTACGACGGCAAGAAGGGCTCCCCCTACTGGGAGGGCGATCAGACGAACCCGCTCAGCGTCTACGCCTCCTCCAAGCTGGCCGGGGAGTGGTATGTCGAGCACCTGTTGAGCCGCTTCTACATCGCGCGCACCGCCTGGGTCTACGGGCCGGGCGGCAACAACTTCCCCAAGAAAATCCTGGCCCTGGCAGAGACCAATCCGCGCCTGAGCGTGGTAACCACCGAATCCGGGCACCCCACCTATACGCCCCACCTCGCGGATGGCATCTACCGCCTGCTTGAGAGTGGGGCCTATGGACGATACCATCTGGTCAACGAGGGCAGCGTGAGCCGCTACGAGTTTGCGTGCGCCATTCTCGCGGCGGCGGGCCGCGAGGTTCCGGTGGACCCCATCGACCATTATCCGCGTCCGGCGATGCCGCCCGCGCATGTCACGCTCTCCACGTATGCGGCGCGCGCCGTCGGAGCCTCGCTGCCCTCGTGGCAGGAGGGGTTGCTAGGGTGGCTCGCGGCGGAAGGAATCATCTGATGGCCTCGCCGCTTGTCTCTGTGGTTATTCCCACCTGGAACGGGAAACATCACCTGGAACTCTGCCTTCCCTCGCTGGCCGCCCAGGCATACCGCCCCTTCGAGATCATCGTGGTGGACAATGGCTCCGAGGATGGAAGCGTCGAGTGGCTGGCCCGCGAGTGGCCGACGGTTCGAGTGCTGGCGCAGCCCGAGAATCGCGGCTTTGCGCCGAGCGTCAATGCCGGGATCGCCGTATCGCGCGGCGAACTCATCGTGCTGCTGAACAACGATACCGAGGCCGAGCCGGATTGGCTGAGCCAGCTCGTTGATGTGGCGCAACGCCACCCCGACGCGGGCATGGTGGCGAGCAAGCTCAAGCTCTGGAGTGACCGCAGCCGCCTGCACTCGGCGGGGGATTACTACACGGTAGGCGGGCGGCCCGGCAATCGGGGCGTGTGGGAGGTCGATGATGGGCGCTGGGGCGAGGAAGAATGGATTTTTGCACCCTGCGCAGGCGCGGCGCTCTATCGCCGCAGCCTATTCGATGCGATTGGCGGCATGGACGAGCGCTTTGGGAGCTACCTGGAAGACGTCGACCTGGCCTGGCGGGCCAACCTGGCTGGCTTCCGCTGCCGCTTTGCGCCGCGCGCCATTGTCTACCACCGGGTCAGTGCCACCGGCGGCGGGCCGCTGGCCTCCTACTTCAACGGGCGCAACTGGTTGTACGTTCTGGTGAAAAATGTTCCAGCACCCATTCTGCAACGCCACTGGCCCCTCATCCTGCGGGAGCAGTGGCAGGTGACCTGGGAGGCGCTCCGCCACTGGCGGGGCGATGCCGCACGGGCCAGGCTGCGGGGCCAACTCGCCGGGGTGGTTGCGCTGCCCAAGCTGCTGCGCTGGCGGCGCGAGAATCTCGCGGCCCGTAGCCTGGCGGTCAGCGATGCCGAGTTGTTGGGGCGGCTCATGGCGGAGTGAGGGAGCGCCTACCCGCTTGAAATTGGCTCTTCCCCCAAAGCTGATTATAGTGTACCCGAGCGCCCCCACGAGGGGCGCGACTCTTGTAGAGCAAGGATAAAACGTCTTATGCAGCGCCCATTTCTTTCCGTGGTGATTCCCGCCTATAACGAGGCCCGGCGATTGCCCGGCAATCTCCAGAAGGTTCTTGATTTCCTGCGGACGCAGCCTTATTCCTTCGAGGTGCTCGTGGTGGATGATGGCTCCAGCGATGACACCGTCGCCCAGTGCCAGGCCATCGCCCAGGGTGATCCCTGTGTGACCATCATCGAGAACCCTCACTATGGAAAGGGTTACACCGTGCGCACCGGGATGCTGGCGGCCACGGGGGAGATTGTGCTTTTCACCGATGCGGACCTGTCAGTGCCCATCGAGGATGTGAACACCCTGCTCCCCTGGTTCGAGCGTGGCTATGATCTGGTCTTCGGGTCGCGCGAGGGGGGCGGTACCAGTCAGCGCGTGGGCGAGCCCTTCTACCGCCACCTGATGGGGCGCGTTTTCAACACGCTGGTGCAGCTTCTGGCGGTGCGCGGGGTGCAGGACACGCAATGTGGTTTCAAGGCCATGCGCTGCGAGGTGGCGCAGGATGTCTTCCCGCGCCTGCTCATCCATGACGGCAGCCAGGGTCCCATCGATCACCCGATGGTGACGGCCTTCGATGTCGAGCTGCTTTTCCTGGCGCAGAAGGTCGGCTACCGATTAAAAGAGGTTCCCGTACAGTGGTTCTATGGGACGGAATCGAAGGTCAGCGCCCTTCAGGACTCCTGGCGCAACCTGAACGATGTTCTGAAGGTGCGTTGGAATGATCTACGAGGCCGCTACAACGGAATCAAGCGGCAGGCGACCATTCGCGAGTAGCCCACTCAGGCAACAAGCCGCGCCCGAATCGTGACACCAAAGACGAATAGAGCGATCAGCGCCCAGAGCAGCATCTCCCGGCGCGAGTCCCGCCCCTGCGTGAAGGCGTAGAGGGCGGGAAAGGAAAGCAGGGCGACGAGGCCATAGAGGATATGAATGGCAGGCCGCGCCGGCTGCGCCCCCGCGCCCATCATCAGGCCGCCCAACGCGCCCTGTACCACGAGCAGCCCCTCGCCAATAACCACCGCGCCGAGGTAGCTGCCATCCACGCCCTGCCCCTGCATGTACCGAAGAAAGCCCCACAGCGCCAGCAGCAAGGTAAAAATCGTTGCCATTGTCGCGAGTTGCAAATGCAATGTGAATAGCATCGCGTTGTATCTCTCCTTTTATGCCAAGCCATTGTAGCCCGAACAAGAGGCTTTATAA
>JACCSL010001028.1 GCA_013812995.1 Ardenticatenales bacterium
AAAGGCAAAAGGCAAAAGGCAAAAGGCAAAAGTGACGACAACGGCAACGACGTACATCTTACGGCAAGGAGGCCATGATGGCAGATCGTGTTGCGCTGTACCTTCAGGATGCTCACGAGATTCGAGAGGGGATTGAGTTTTGTCAGTACGCCGAGCAGAACAACTTCGAGGCGGTGTGGCAGGCAGAATCCCGACTGGTGCGGGATGCCATCGTGCCAATGGCGGCCTTTGCGGCAACGACGGAGCGGATCAAGATCGGCTCGGGGGTCATCAATAACTGGACGCGCAACGCGGCGGTCACCGCTGCCACCTTCCTGACGTTGGATGACCTTGCCCCGGACCGGATTCTGCTGGGCATCGGCGCATGGTGGGACCCGCTCGCGCGCAAGGTCGGGATTGAGCGCCGCAAGCCGCTCACCGCCATGCGTGAGGTGGTGGAGAGTGTGCGCCAGCTCCTGCGGATGGAGCGCGTCTCCTTCCAGGGGGAGTTTGTCCACTTCGATGACATCCAACTGGATGTCGTCCACGGGCGCAAAACCCCCCGTAACGTGCCCATCTACATTGGCGCGACCGGGCCGCAGATGATGGAACTGACGGGCGAGATCGCGGATGGCGTTTTGCTCAACTATCTTGTCTCGCCCCGCTATAACGTGGGGGCGATGGAGCGGCTGGAAGAGGGCGCGAAGAAGGCGGGGCGCTCCGCCTACGATCTGGACCGTCCCCAGCTGGTGGTCTGCTCGTTGGACAATGACCGCAAGAAGGCGCTCGACAACGCGCGCAAGTTGGTCACGCAGTATCTGGGGCAGCAGCCGCATATCATGAAGGCCAGCGGCGTCTCGCAGGAGCTGCTGGACGAGATTAACCAGGTGCTGACCTGGCCCGCCACCGAGGAAGAGATCGAGCGGGCGATGGAACTGGTTCCGGACGATGTGGTGCAGATGATTACCGCCTCCGGGACACCCGAGGAATGTCGCGCCAAGGTGCGAGAATATGTCGAGCATGGCGCGACCTGCCCGGTGCTCTACCCACTGGGGGACGATGTAAAGGCGATGATTGATGCCTTCTCTAATGGCTACAGCGGTGCCTATGGTAAGGAGGAAAGCGCGTGACGATCTCGAACATTACGCGCTACGAGCGACCAGAGAACCTTGCCACGGCGTTGCGGCTCCTCCAGGATGGACAGGGGCGCGCCGTGCCTCTTGCAGGAGGAACTGCCCTACTCGGTGCCCCGCCCCGCGAGGTGGAGAGCGTTGTAGACCTCTCCGGCCTCAAGCTGGACTGGATTTCGCCAACGGAGGCGGGCGGCCTCTCGCTCGGGGCCATGGTGACCCTGGCCGCGCTCATGGCGAGCGAGGAGGGGCGCGGCTATGCCGGAGGTACCCTCGTGGAGGCCATGCGGTACAGTGCCGGGAACCTGGTGCGGAACCGGGCCACTCTGGGCGGAACGCTCATCGGGTGCGCCTCGTCCAGCGACCTGGTGGCGCTGCTTTTGGCGCTGGGAGCAACCGTGGTGCTCTACGAGGGAACGGAGCGCGAGATAGAGTTGAGTGATCTCTACCGCCGCCGCGCCTACCACCTTCAGCCGGGCTCGCTGCTGACTGAGGTGCGGCTGCCTGCCCTCCCAGCAGGCAGCGGGGTTTCCCTTCAGCGCGTGGCGCGCACCCCGATGGACCAGCCGATTCTCACCGTGGCCGCCTGTGCAACCCGCGCTGGGGCACGTCTGGGCGAGCTTCGGCTGGCCGCGAGCGCGCTGGGCAATGGCGCAGACCCCGCACGGCTCAGCAGTGCCGAGAGTGCGTTGCGCGGCACGGAGCTTGGCAGCAGCGCCTTCGACGTAGTGCTTGCCAGGGCCGCCGATGGCCTGGCAATTCAGGGCGACCACCTCGCCAGCGCCGACTATCGCCGTGCGATGATCCCGGTGTTGGTGCGGCGCGCGCTGGAGAAAGCCGCGTCTTGACGATGAGTAAGAAACTCATCCTTGTGTGGATTATCCTCGGCATTGTGCTGGGGGGCCTGATTGGGGCGGGGGTATCAATGGACCTCTATCCACCCGTTGTGGGTATCATCGGTGGCATCGTGGCCGGACTGTTCACGGGCGCGCTGATTCGTCGGAGCCGCATGGGCTAGCCATACCCTCACTTGCCTATATCTTTCTGAAGGAGTTGGAAAGTTGTCCCGTGAACAAAGAGTTAACCAGAAAGTTTGTTTTATTGCGGGTGCTGGTCACTCAGGCTCTACACTGCTGGGGCTGATTCTGGGCAGCCACCACGAGTGTTTCTATGGTGGCGAGGTGAAAAAAATCAGCCTATCCAAAGGAGGGGTGCCCCGTGAGAAAGGCGTCTGCCGACGCTGCGGCCCCGAATGTGCTATCTGGAACGGGCTGAGCGAGCTGGATGCGCCTGACCTCTATGAAGCGCTCTCTCTTCGAACAAGGAAGCCGGTCATCATTGATTCCGCCAAGAACACCGAGTGGATTCGCGAGCAGGTCAGCCATCTGTTCCGCACCTCGGCTACACCCTTCCTGATCTTCCTTCAGCGAGATGGCCGCGCGGTCATCAACTCGCGCATCCGCAAGTATCCCTCGATAGCAGTCGAAACGTTGATTCGCGATTGGATGGAGCAGATCGCATCGACGAATGAACTATTCGACGCCTTTGCTGGAAAGAAGATCAAACTCCACTATGAGGCGTTGGCTACCGAGCCAGAAGCAAGCGTAGAACGGCTCTGTGACTTTCTGGAAATACCCTTTGAGCGAGAGATACTTGACTACTACCAGCACGAGCATCACGCCATCGCCGGCAACATAGGAACCCAGTTCCTTGTTGCGAAGGCCCAGGCCGTGGAGACGCCCTACGTGCGCCTCTCCGCCCGAAATGAATACTATTACGCCAACCATCCTCTGGGTATTCATCTGGACCTGCGCTGGAAAGAAGAACTTTCTCCCAGTGCCAGGGCGATATTCGAGGAAATAGCCGCTCCCTTGAATGCCGATTTAAGCTGGGAAGGGTAAACACCCCATGAGGAAGATTGACCTCGTCTTCAGAACTGTTGGCGAGCGAACCTCCGAGATTGCACTCAATCTTGCCATCAAACATATCGCGCCTGACCGGGTGCATCTCATCGATAATGTAACACCCTTCTCCAGAGCGGTGCAGCGGATGCTGGAGATTTCCTATCACGCGGATTTCGTGGTCTTCGTCGATGCGGATTGTCTCATTATGGAAGATATGCGTGAGTTCCTGGATACCAACACGCAGCCCTATGTGGACTGCTACGTGTTGGATCGCTTCAGAGGCAGAATCCATGCGGGTGTGCATATTACCCGCCTGGATGTGCTACAGGCGATGCAGCAGGTACGGGTTGCCAAGAACGATATCAAGTATATCCTGCGCCCCGAATCCTATATTCGTCACCTGGCGATGGAGCAGCTCGATTACTCGAAGGCAGCAGCTCCCTTCAAAATCTATCATGACTTCTGCCAATACTATCAGGATGTTTTTGCCAAATATGCCCTGAGAGAGTTGCGGAGTCGCACGCCCGAGCATGGCGCGCGGCTAAATCGCGTCATGCATAGTTGGCCCAAAGAGGAACTCGACTTTGTCGTTGCCCGCCACGCAGTTCAGTACACCCGAGATGCTGTTTCCCCGTATCGCTCCGAGCGGGAGGTCGATGAGTTCATTGCCTCGTTACCCCAGATTGCGCAGCGGGAGATCGCCACGATGGCTTTGCCGGAAAAACCACCCCTCTCTATAGAAGAAGTCGAGATGCTGGAGCCTCAGTTTGGACACCTCATGCGCGGTAGGAATGAGAAAATCTTTGGAATCGGTCTGAGCCGTACCGGGACCAAGAGCCTGACCAACGCGCTGGATATTCTTGGTCTTACCGTCGCCCACAACCCGGTCGATGAAATCACCTTCATTGAGTTGGCAAGTGGGCGCTATAACCTCTCCGTGCTGAACAATACCGCTGGCTTTGATGGGATCACCGATATTGCGGCAGCGGCCTTCTACCCCCAACTGGATAGCAGCTATCCCAACAGTAAATTTATCCTGACGCTCCGGGAGAAAGAAGCCTGGCTCAATGCAATGGAGCATCACTGGAACAACAAACCGATCTTCGAGGATGTGCCCGGCCAGGAGAGCAAACTCAAGATGAGGCGCTTTTTGCGCGCCTCGATTTATGGCCTCTACACCTTCAATCGGGAGCGGCTGGCGTACGCCTATGACAGACACCACGAGGGAGTCTTCAACCATTTCAAGCACCGCCCCGATGACCTGCTGGTTCTCAACATCTGCGAGGGGGAGGGCTGGGAAAAGCTGTGCCCCTTCCTGGAGGTCCCACTTCTGCCTGGGCCGTTCCCCCATGTCAGGCGGAAAAACTTGATCTCGGGCATCACCGGCTCTGTGAGAGTGTAAAGCGCCCATGACCAAGCAGAGCGATGAAGATGTCCCTCAGCGACGCCTCGTGGCGGCTGCGCTCTGCCTGAACGATGTGCACGAGGTGCTCCTGGTCAAGCCGACCTATCGGAATTCCTGGCTGCTGCCGGGTGGCATGGTTGAGGCCGAGGAGTCGCCCCATGCAGGCTGTGGGCGCGAGGTACGTGAGGAACTGGGCCTCACCCTGGCCTGCGCGCGCCTCCTCTGCGTGGACTATCGGAGCAGACAGAAAGCCAAAGTGGAGGGAGTTCACTTCCTCTTTGAGGGGGGCGTGCTCTCGGCGACCCAGATCGGCGCTATCCGCTTGCCGCCCGAGGAACTCATGGCCTTCCAGTTCTTTCCACTGGCGGAGGCAGTGCGGCGGCTCCCCGCAAAGGGAGGGCGGCTCCTGACCCACGCCCTGGGCGCGTGGGAGACAGGGCAAACCTACTATCTGGAAGAGGGCGAACCTTTTCGGTAATCAATAGGGAGAAGCGATGCAAGTCACTCTGACAATCAATGGCGAGAGTCAAACCCTGGACAGCACCCCCGCCGAGCCGCTGCTCGCGCTGCTACGGCGCAATGGCTATTTTGGGGTGAAACATGGTTGCGAGACAGGGGAATGCGGGGCCTGCGCGGTGCTCCTGAATGGTCAGCCTGTGGTCAGTTGCGTGATGCTCGCCGGGCAGGCAGCGGGCGCGCAGGTGACGACCATCGAGGCGATGGGCACGCGCAAGGCGCTTCATCCGCTCCAGCGGGCGTTCGCGGCGAACGGCTCCATCCAGTGTGGCTACTGCACCCCGGCGATGATCCTGGCCGCTGCCGCCCTGCTGGAGGAGCGCCCCAACCCGAGCGAGGCAGAGGTCCGTGAGGCGCTCTCTGGGGTGCTCTGCCGCTGCACCGGCTACCTCAAGCCCGTGGAGGCTGTCCTCCATGCCGCCGCAGAGGTGCGGGGTGACGCCCCGGAGTGGCCGGAGGTGACGCCCGAGGGACCGACCTTCAAGCCCACGCTACCGGATACAGAGACCGAGGTGATGGGGCGCGGCCAGCCCGTCCCACCCCCATACCACGATGATAGTGGCAGCGTCATTACCACGACCCGTACCGTGATTCGCCCGATGACCGTTCGCCCCCCCTCCGACCAGTGGGGCGTGGTGGGCAAGCCGGAGGTCAAGGTGGACGCAGTGAAGCTCGCACTGGGCAAGCCCGCCTTCACGGATGACATCGAGATGCGCGGGATGCTCCATGCCAAAGTACTGCATTCTCCCGTGGCGCACGCCTGGATTCGACGCATCGACGCGAGCCGGGCGCGGGCGCTGCCTGGGGTACACGCGGTGCTGACCCACGAGGACTTGCCGCGCGTCGTCTACTCCACCGCCGGGCAGAGCGACCCCATCCCCGGCCCGCTCGACACCTTCTCGCTGGATCGCAAGGTGCGCTTCGTCGGGGACCGCGTGGCCCTCGTCGCCGCCGAGAGCCCGGAGATCGCTGAGCGTGCCCTGGAGTTGATTGAGGTCGACTACGAGCCGCTACCCTTGATCCTTGACCCGCGCGAGGCCATGCGAGAGGGCGCTGTGGTGCTCCACGACGAGCCGGAGTTCGTCCCCTTTGCTGACTCCGAGCCGGATCACAACCTGGCCGCGAAGATTCGCATTGAGATGGGGGATGTGGAGGCAGGCTTCGCGGAGGCAGAGCACATCTTCGAGGAAGAGTATGTGGTGCCCAAGGTACAGCAGGCGAGTATCGAGCCCCACGTCGTCGTCACCTGGTGGGATGAGAATGACCGTCTCGTGATTCGCACCTCGACCCAGGTGCCCTTCCACGTCCGCCGCATGATGGCTCCCGTGCTCGGCCTGCCCCCCAAGCAGATTCGCGTCATCAAGCCGCGCATCGGCGGCGGATTCGGAGGCAAGCAGGAGGTGATGATCGAGGATGTTGCAGCGCTCCTCACCATCGCGACGGGC
>JACCSL010001029.1 GCA_013812995.1 Ardenticatenales bacterium
CTTGGGCTTTTCTTCCCGCTTCACACAGGCTCATTACTGCGCCTGCATGGGGAGGATGGTGACAGGACTGGACACTCTCATGGACCTTTCCAGGTCACTCCTTTCATGCGGCCTCGTGTCGCACATATTCCTTGGTTTCGTAGCCAGCGAGCGTGCCTTGCTGGTACTCCACCCCGCTGATTTCGGGGTTCTGGAGCGCCTGAGTGTCAAAGCGCACCAGTTCCATCGACAGTGCTTGAATGGGGCAGACGCGCTCAAGCCGCGCGACCCAGCTCACCACATTGGCAACCCGACTCGCCAACGACGGTGGCAGCCAGCCCGCCCGGCGGCGACGGTTTGCAAAGCGAGGTGGACGATAGCGTGTCTTGCGGTTGCGTCGCCCCCGCCGCACGCCCCGCCGCGCCAGCAGGCTGGCGACAATAGCCTGCCCCCGATGGTTGAGCTCGGCGGCCCAGACAATTTCGCCCGTGGTGTCGTTGACCAGGGCCAGCCCCGTGACCTTGCTACCAGGATCGATCTTGAGACGCAGCAGCGGAGCCATCGGCTCCGCCACTGTCCGCAACAGCACGATGGTAAAGGGGAAGGCCCGATAGACCGCCGCCTGCCCAGCGCGCAGCAACTTACGCGCTTTCGCTGGGTGGCACGGCGCGAGCGGTACCTGATTCGTATCGACGACAAAGACTTTGTTCATGTTAAGAACCTCCGCTTACGCGGGTAATGTGTGCCTCGTCAAGGTTATCCGGGCTTGTCGTGTCTAGCGCACGGTCCTAGACCCTCGGACTGTTTAACGCTAGACGACAGGGCCAGGGGCTGGCAAGCACCCCAGGGTGTCGTGACCCGGATAACGTAGCCCTCGTAGGGCTTAGACACTGGTCAGCACGGGCTTGTCGTAACAAGCCCACGGGATTCACCCGTGGGTCGCTGACCCTCAAACCCTGACTCTGACCCCGCTCACCCGATGCGCGCGGGCGGAAGTGGCTGCCCCTCGCTGCCACTCTCCGGGGAAGGAGGTGTCAGGTTGAGCTGGTTCCACAACGCCTTCTGCTGCTCGGCACTAGCGCTTCGTCCCACCTCAATGGCCTCTTCCAGGCGACTGCGCTGCGCTGAAATCTTGTTTCCGAGGTCCCCGAGCGGGCTCCCCTCACCGCCTGCAAAGCGATCTGTCTTGGCGCGCAGCTTCTCACGATTGACATGACCCGGCTCAGGGGTGAGAAGCAACGTCAGCCCGATGCCTAGTCCCATGCCCAGGGCAAACCCGATCAAAAATTTACCCATCACTCTTCTTCCTTTCGAGCAACTGGTGCGGCTCCTGCTTGCCTCGCAGCGCATTGACCATCGCCTTGGCCCCGGTTAGCAGACCGGTGAGCGAGATGATCGGGGCGGCAACGGATTGCCCCACAAAGGTTGTGGTGTGTTTGACCTGCTCGACGGTTTCTTTGGTGCTGTTGAGCAGGGGAATGACCTCTTTGCGGAGCAGCATGATCAACTGATAGAGCTGGATGAGCATCAGAATCAGCAGCCCGCCTACAATCATGGACTCCACCGCCAGGAGAATAATCAAAAAGTCCCGTACATCATCGGCCAAGCTGCGTTGTACCAGAAACCAGCTTCCCCCTGAGCATAGCAGGATGAGCACTAGAACAACCGCGCCAATAATATAGGGTAAGTACCGATTGGTTTGCTCGTTATCCATAAGGATCGGGTGTGGCTCCAGTGAGGGTTGCCTCGTCTAATGGGGCGAGTCTAACACAGCTTCAGCAGGGTGGCAACGGGTTATAGCTGACCTCCATCAGATGAACAAGCCCCCGCCCAGACAGGCGTCCCCCTCATAGAAGACACAGCCCTGGCCGGGCGTGATGGCGCGTTGGGGGGCGTGGAAGGTGACGCGAGCCCTGTCTGTTCCCAGGATCTGGACCGTGCAGGGCACCTCGGGAGCCTTGTACCGGGAGCGAGCCGTGGTTTCAAAAAGCTCAGCCGGCGGCGCATCCGCGATCCAGTTCACCTGCTCAATCTCGACGCTCTGCGTGTTGAGTTCTTCCTTCGGCCCCACAATGAGCGCGTTACGGGCGGCATCGCTCCCCAGCACATAGAGCGGCTCATGCCAGCCGACACCCAGCCCGCGCCGCTGGCCGATGGTGTAGAAAGGAAGTCCCTCGTGCTGACCGACCTCCTGATTTCCCTGGAGGAGAATCGGGCCGGGGCGAATACGCCCCTCAGGTGCGTGGCGCAGCAGGAAGTCACGGTAATCGCCGCTGGCGATGAAGCAGAGGTCCATTGAGTCATGCTTGGAGGCCATCGGCAGACCGTACTCGGCGGCAATCGCGCGGACCTCGTCTTTGCTCATTTCGCCCACTGGAAAGAGGAGCCGCGCCAGCTTCTCCTGGGTCAGCGAGTGCAGCACATAGCTCTGATCCTTCTTCGGATCCATCCCCTGGAGGAGGTGAAAGCCGCCCGCCGCGTCCTGACGGATGCGGGCATAGTGGCCTGTTGCCAGGTAATCCGCCCCAAGCATGGTTGCCAGATTGAGCAGGTGCGTGAATCGAACGGTACGGTTACAGTTCAGGCAGGGATTGGGGGTGCGCCCCTCCAGGTAACTGTCGATGAAGGGCGCGACCACCGCCTCGAAGAAGCTGCCCTCCAGATTCTTGAGATAGAAGGGAGCATCAAGCGCCGCTGCCAGGGAGCGGGCATCCTCGACGGCGTCGGGCGTGCAGCAGCCGTTGTGCTTGAAACCGAACTCGTCCTCGTAGCCCTCCTCGCCACTCCAGAGCCGCAGCATGAGCCCGATAACCTCGTAGCCCTGCTGGTGCAGGAGCAGCGCCGCCACGGAGGAATCCACGCCGCCGCTCATCGCCACGACGACGCGCTTGCCATTGCGCTTCACCGGCTTGAGCCTGGCGGGCAGCTGGCTCCAATCTCGAATCTCACAGTTAATCATCGTATCCATCTTGATTCTCGTTTCAACTTCTTCTTTGTGCGTCTACTGGCTCAACACGGCCAGAATCGTCTCGGCGGCGAGCGCGGCGCAGTAGTGACGCTCCTCTGGCAGCCCCTGAAGCACCTTCAGAACGTGCTGTGCCGTGACGGTGCGCGCCTCCGCCACGCTGCGCCCGATGAGCCACTCCGTCATCGCGGAGCCTGCCGCCACGGTGCCCGCGCAGCCAATGGCGCGGAAGCTCGCGGCCTGAATGTATCCGCCGCTGATCCGCACATGGAACTCTAGCATCGTGTCCCCCCGTACGGTGCGTGCGCTGGCGGTTGCCTGACCCAGGTGGCCCAGGTTGCGTGGATGGCGATAGTGATCCTGGACGAGCTCGTTGTAGAGGGACATGCGCGGCTTCCTGTTAGACTGCCGCGAACGCCTGGAGGCGCTCAACGACCTCGGGTACCTTTTTTACTGCATACTCAATCTCTTCTATCGTGTTCTCATCCCCCAGCGTGAGCCGCAGCGCGGAGAGCGATTCCTGGTAGGGAACGCCCATCGCGGTGAGCACATGGCTGGCCGCGTTCCGCCCGCTGGTGCAGGCGCTGCCACTGCTCGCGGCAATCCCTTCGATGTCGAGCCCCAGCAGCATGGCATCTGCCTCCAAGCCTTCCCCCATCGTGAACGAGGCGTGGCCGGGCAGCCGCTCGCTGGGGTGTCCGGTGAGGCGCGCGGTGGGTACCGCTGCCAGGATGCCGGAGATGAGCCGATCCCGCAGGGCAACGAGCTGCGCGTTCTTTGCCGTGCGCTCGCTCTGGGCGAGGTCAAGCGCCTTGGCAATGGCAACAATGTAGGGCACATTCTGGGTGCCTGCTCGTTGGCTACCTTCCTGGGCCCCGCCCGTCATCGTGTTGAGGTAGGGCGTTCCCCGACGAACATAGAGGATTCCCACGCCCTTGGGCGCATGGAATTTGTGCCCGCTGAGGGCCATCATGTCCACACCCAGCGCCTCGACATCCAGGGGAAGGTAGCCGCCGGCCTGCACGGCATCCACCTGGAAGGTGGCAGGGTGCTGGCGCAGCAGCGCGCCGATCTCGGCGATGGGCTGGATGGTGCCCACCTCGTTGTTGGCGTACATCAGGCTCACGAGAATCGTGTCGGGCCGCAGCGCGCGCGCGACTTCCTCGGGGGAAATTCGCCCCTGCGCATCCACGGGCAGAATGGTGATCTCAAAACCCCACTCTTCCTGCAACTGCTTCATCGTGTCCAGCACCGCCTTGTGCTCAATGGGGCTAGTGATGAGATGGCGTCCCTCGTTCTGCCGCGCCAGAGCGACCCCGCGAATGGCGAGATTGTCACTCTCCGTGCCGCAGCTTGTGAAGATGACCTCGCGCGGGACACAATTCAGGATGGTCGCGACGGCCCCGCGCGCGATCTCGGTGGCCTGCCGCGCCTTCTGGCCCAGAAAGTACAGGCTACTCGGATTTCCATACCATTGGGTGAAGTAGGGTAGCATGGCTTCGATGACACGCTTATCTACGGCGGTGGTCGCACTATGGTCCATGTAGATGGCAGAGGGCTGCATGAGGTCCCTTTCCTCTCAAATGACGACGCGCCCGGGGGCGCGTGAGGGGCGAATTCTTGGTTCGCAAAATTATAGAAGCAGGCCGGGGGGATGTCAATGCAATTCTGGCTGTTTTGCCCTGCTCGCCTCGGTTGGTACAATGGCTCTCCTGTAGGGAACTAGATGCGCGAGGCATAGTAAGCCGTGGGACGAGTGAGCCCTGTACTTCAACGATTGGCCGACTGGGAGCTGGGATGGCTTTTGCTTCTGGCCCCTCTCTTCTTTTTCCCCAGAGTCAGCCTGAGCCCGCTCCTGATTGCGCTTCCCCTGCTGTGGGGACTCCGCTGGCTGGCGACGGGTCATATTATCCCCCGTACTCCTCTGGATGGAAGCATCCTCCTCCTGCTCCTCGCGGTGCTAGTCAGTCAATGGGCGACTCCGTACCCGACATTTAGTTTAGCCAAGGTGGCGGGTCTTCTATTGAGTATTGCCCTCTACTATACGCTGGTGGAGCGTACCCGGAGCCAGCAAGGAGTATGGCAGAGCGTTCTGCTTTTTGTGCTTGCCACCTGTGGTCTCGCAGCCATCAGCCTCGTTGGCACAAACTGGACGGGTAAATTCCTCTGGCTGTCGGCCATCACGGGTCGCCTGCCGCGCCTGCTTCAAGGCATGCCCGGAACGCTTCCGGAAGGGTTGAATCCCAACAGCATTGCGGGCGCGTTACTCTTGACCACTCCGCTGCTGCTCATGCTGCTATGGCACTTTCGGGATAAGCCGCTCCCCGTCAGCAGCCAATGGCAGCCCGTCGCCCGCGCCTTTCTGTGGCTCTCTTTCCTGCTGATTGCGATGACTCTGATCCTGACCCAGTCGCGCGGCGGCTACATTGGCCTGGGAGTGGGCCTCCTCGCGCTGCTGCCCCGTCGCCGCCTGACGATGCTGCTGGGCGGGGGCACGCTCGTGCTGCTCGTCCTGGTTATTCTAACAGAAGGTCAACTGCTTCAGGGCTACTTCGATTCGACCATCGAGGACCCCGAGGTGGTGGAGGAGCAGGCACAGGCCCTTGACTCGCTCCAGGGTCGCCAGGAGGTATGGCAGCGCGCTATCTCCACGATTGAAGATTTCCCGCTTACCGGGGTGGGGATGGGTACCTTTCGCCGCGTCGGGCCAGCCCTCTATCCCTGGGTAACGCTCCCCGCTGATATCGATATTGGTCATGTGCACAATCACCTGCTGGCAGCGGCGGTGGATCTGGGCCTTCCCGGCCTGGTGGCCTACCTTGCGCTCTGGCTGGGGAGTGCGGCGATGGCCTGGGACATCTGGCGCGTGGCTCCCGCGTCCACCGAACGCACGCTCTGCCTCGGCATCGTTGCGGGTCTCATCGCGCACTTTGTCTGGGGCATGGCCGACGCCAATGTGCTTGGCTCAAAGGGTGGGTTTCTCCTCTGGCTCTCGCTCGCGTCCCTTGCCAGTCTGCATCGCGCGACAATAGCGGACTTCCAGACGCGGACAGGGGAGGCAGTAGGTGAGTAACCTCCTTGCTCTCCTAGCCCATGCGCTGTGGCTCGGGGGGCTGGCGCTCCTGCTAGCGACCTACAGCTACCACTCCTGGCAACGCAGTCAGGCCGGGAGCGAGCCCAGGGGTCAGCCGTATCTTCTGGTGCAACTCGCGCTCCTGTTGTGTGGCCTGGGC
>JACCSL010000111.1 GCA_013812995.1 Ardenticatenales bacterium
CCTCGGGGGGGGTCACGCCATGCATCACGAGGAACGGCTGCCGCTGCGCCAGTGCTTTCTCGGCAATGGAGGAGTCCAGCCGCTCGACCCGTCCCTGCCAGGGGGCGCTCCCTTCCCCACAGACCGCCGCGATTCGTAGCATCTGGCCCTGCGCCTCAGTGAGAAGCCCCAGGGCTGCCCGCCTCGCCCCACCAATCACGACGGCCTGCTCACAGACCAAACTCAGGAGATGATCGAGGTTCTGCGCGCCGCCCATCAGCACACCAACCCGGTGGACCATGAGCATCCCATCCAGGTACTGGCGCATTTGCTCTTCCAGCCGGTGCTGGGGCAAGCGCCCATCCTCGCCTGGCTTTTCCGCAAACAGCAGCGGGGAGGTGAGAGTTTCCGGCTCTGGGACGCGATGGTTCTCTAGTAGGCGGGCATGGTCAATCGCTCTCACGATCTGCTCCGCCACGATCTCGGCATATTCTACGTGGTGCGGCTGGAAGAATCCGGGCTCGCCAGAGACCATATCCAGTGAGCCAATAACCTCTCCGTCCCAAGAAAGGGGAACCGCCAGAGACGAGGGAGGCTCGCCCTCAACATCAAGCTGTGCCCAGGCAGCGAGGGGCGTGAGGGCTCCCTCGTGGAGAAGGTGAACAGCGCCTCTATCAAAGGGAATTGCCTGGTGAGCCAGGCGCAGAATTTTTTCCAGGCTGTCAGAAAGCTTGGGCATTGCTACCATCATGGAAGCCTTTTCCTTGCGACGGACTATGGTATCTGAGAACACGTTTGTTACCCGCCATCTTCGAGAAGCATGAGTCGTATGGAGATTGATGATACCAGAGTGCAAACCCCTGCTCCTGCAAGTCTTACGCCATCAAGTAACGGTCAGGAGGGATTGCACATTAGAAAAGCAACCCCTATAATTTACTCGGGCTTTTCCAAGCGTATTTTTCAAGCGTGTCCCTCTTTTTGCTGGGGCACTGCCCATTCATAATACAACCCTGGTATCAGGGTTGACGCCTGTGGAAAGCACCCTCAAGATTCACTTTTCCTCTCTGGTTAAAGAACATTCCTTGACCTCTGAAAGAGACCACTTATGAGCGATCCCCGCCGCATCCTTGTGGTAGATGATGACAAAGCCATCCGAGAAGCCCTCCAGGACCTGCTTGGCGAAACCTACATGGTAGATGTCGCCGGGACGGGTGCGGAGGGGATACAGAAGGTAAAGGGCCAGAGCTATGACCTCGTCCTGCTCGATCTGCGCCTGCCAGACAAAGATGGCCTGACGGTGTTGCAGGAGCTGTTTAGCCAGGGAGTGGATGTCCCGGTTATCGTGATTACCGCCCACGGCACAAGCAGCACCGCCATCCAGGCCATGCAGGCGGGAGCTTATGATTACCTCGTCAAACCTCTGGACCTGGACGAGGTGCAAATCACCGTCTCGCGCCTCTTCGAGCACCGGCAGTTGGCGAGCCAGGTGCAGGAGTTGCAGGAGGTGCTGAACGAGCGTAGCGTGCAGGAGCGCATCGTCGGCCAGAGCCCGACGATGCAGGTGGTCTTCAAGACGATTGGGCGCGTCGCCAACAGTGATTCCACGGTGCTCATCATGGGAGAAACAGGGACAGGCAAGGAGTTGATCGCGGACACGGTCCAGGCCAACTCCCGCCGTCGGCGCGGCCCCTTCATCAAGGTCAACTGCGCCGCGCTGCCCGAGACCCTTCTCGAATCCGAGTTGTTCGGCCACGAGAAGGGGGCCTTCACCGGAGCCATCGAGCGGCGCAAGGGTCATTTCGAGATGGCCGACAAGGGCACCATCTTTTTGGACGAAATCGGCGAGATGTCGCTGAACACGCAAAAAAAACTCCTGCGCATCTTGCAGCAGGGAGAGTTTCAGCGCGTCGGCGGCAGCGCCACCATCGCCGTCGATGCCCGCGTCATCGCGGCGACGAACAAGAATCTGGAGCAGGAGGTGGCGTCGGGTAATTTCCGCGAGGATCTCTTCTACCGCCTCAACGTGATCGTGATCGACCTCCCCGCCCTGCGGGAGCGGATGGATGACCTTCCGCTCCTCGTGGCTCACTTCCTGGACAAGTACCGCTTCAATAACAGCCGTGCGCCCTCCAAAATCTCCGAGGAAGCACTCCAGGTCTTGTTGAACTATCACTTTCCCGGAAACGTACGCGAGCTGGAAAACTCCATCGAGCGGGCCGTGGTGCTCTCCCAGGGCCGCATGATTGGCCCCGAGCACCTTATCCTGAGCGAGCACATGGCGCGCGACCGACTCATCAATGTTTCGGAGTTGGTGCGCCAACAAACCCCCTTGAATGAAATTCTGGCCCAGGCCGAGCGGATGGCTCTGGAGGATGCCCTGCGTATGACCGGGAGCAAGACCCCCACGACCGCCAAGCAGTTGGGGCTCAGTACCCGCGAACTGGCTGAACGCGCTCAGGCACTAGGGGTTGCGTTACCCTAGCGCCTCTTCCATCTCCCTCTCCCGCTTCTCTAGCCTGGTAAGGCATCAACCGCGGTAAGAAGTTGCCCTACCAGCTCGTCCGGCTCAAAGGGCTTAAGGAAGAAGCCATTTACCTCAAGCCGCTCTACCTCGGCCCGCAGGCCACCATGAGCCGACATGATGAAGATACGAAGTTGCTCCGCATAGGGCAACTTCCGCAACTCCTCTGTCAACGTAAGTCCATTGATGCCGGGCATCATAATGTCCAGCAACGCCAGATTGGGCTGGTGCTCGGCCACTTTTGCCAGAGCTTCCCATCCATTGCTTGCTGCGATGACAGTTGCTCTGTCCTCCAGCAAGTTTTCTATCAGTTCCAGGATGACTTCATCAATCATCCACCACGAGAATGGTGGGTGAGAAGACGGTGTTTGATGTAGTATTCATTGGTTTCGTGGCAAAGCAGAAGCGTGGCAGCAATCTTGCTATAGGGTGGCAGCAATCTTGCTATAAGAGTGTATACCCGTTACATCTACGGTGATTTTGCATGATCTTTGTGCAAGAATCATGCCAATAACAATAAATTTTTCCATAACTGCAAACGTGAGTACCAGAAGGAGCAGGTGGTTTCCGCAATGGACATGAACCTCGATTCGAATCAGTACCAAAATCTGGACCAACGGCTAGATCAACGACCCTCCCCGACCCTCGTCACCTTCACGCAGATTCTGGCGCTCTCCTCTTACGATCTTCTGCAAGCGATTCAGCAAGAGATTTCGGACAACCCCGCCCTGGAATTGGTAGATAGCGAAAACAACTGTATGCGCTGTGGGGAGCGGCTCGTTATTAGTTCCTGCCCCCGCTGCGATGGACTTGGCGACGATGATTGGCAAGAAACGATCCGCTCACAGGACTATGATGAGGATTTCGATCCCTTCACCCTGATTGCCTCCCAGATGAGTCTCAGCGAGGCGCTGATGCGTGAGCTCGTCATGGTGCTACCCAAGGAAGACTTCTTTATCGCTGATTATCTCTGCGGTAGCTTGGATGAGAGCGGGTTGCTCGATACCACCACCCGTGAGGTCGCGAATACGCTGGGGGTGGACGAGAAACGCGTCGAGGCTGTGCTGGAGGAACTACAGAACGTCGGCCCGCTGGGCGTTGGCGCGCGCAGTGTGCAGGAATGTCTGGATATTCAGCTGCGGCGGTGGGAGGAGCTTGGCGAGGCCCCGGCGCTGGTTCGGCCCATCATCGAGATGTATCTGGTCGAGCTGGGCGAGGGGAAATATGGCTACATCGCCACCCAACTCGGGGTGGACTATGAGGAAGTCATCAAGGCGCGCGACTTCATCCGCAACCATCTCCGCCCCTTCCCCATCGCGGAGGTCTCGGAGAATGAGCATTGGCGCTCCGTCAGCGATGTGCCCTTCATCGCCCCGGACATCGTCATCAGCGCCACGGAGGACAACACGGACGATTTCGAGGTCACCGTTGTCGAGAGTCGGCGCGCCTCGCTGCGGGTCAACACGCACTACAGCGAGCTGGCAGAGCAGATCGGCCAGAGTGAAAATGGGCTGAGTGGCGATGAGGCGGATCATATTCGCTCCCATGTAAGCCGAGCCCGCTCCTTTACCAGTCATATCAATGAGCGACGGCGCACCATGAAGCGCGTTGCCACGTACGTGGTGGAACGTCAGACCGATTTCCTGCGCCACGGCTGGCGCGAGTTGCGCCCCCTCACCCGTGCCGAGGTGGCGGATGCTCTGGACCTGCACGAGAGTACCGTATCGCGCGCCACCGCCGATAAATATGTCATGCTGCCGAGCGGGCAGGTGATCCCCTTCGCCAAGTTCTTCCAGGCGGCGCTCAGCGTGCAAGATGTCCTGCGCGAGATCATCGAGAAGGAGAACGAGCCGCTCACTGATGCCCAGCTCGTAGAGCAACTGCGGGAGGCGGGCTATCAGGTAGCACGCCGCACGGTTGCCAAGTATCGCAACCAGATGGGAATCCTGCCCTCGTCTCTACGATAGAGCCTCTCATGCTCCGACGCTCCTTCCTGCTGCGCTTCTTCGAGTTACTCTATACCCGCCTCGCTTGGGCCTACGACCTGATCGCGCTCACGGTGAGTGCCGGGTACTGGTATCGTTGGGGACGCGCAGCACTCCCCTTTATCGAACAGGGGCCTGTGCTGGAGGTGGGTTGTGGTCGGGGGCGGCTGTTGCGCCCCATCGCCAATCTGGGCTACCTCACCCTGGGCCTTGACCGCTCACTGACGATGGCCCGCCATGCAGCGCGGAGCGGCGAGCCGGTGATGTGTGCGACAGGCCAACAACTCCCCGTCCCGGATGGAGCCCTTGGTACGCTGATTACCACCTTCCCCGCTCCCTATATTCTTGCACCCGAAACACAACGAGAATTTGCCCGTGCGGTTAGGCCCGGTGGCCTCTGGCTGTGGGTGGATTCCCCTTCCCTGGATTCCTCTACCGCCACGTTGCTGGCCCGGCTAGTGACCTTGTTGGCGCAGGGGCGCACTCCGGAACAGGACGCACGCTCCCTTCTGGAGGAAGATAGAAGCGGAGGGCTCTGGCAAGTCCATCACAGACGTGTTACGATGGGAGCTACCACGATTGCAGTGCGGCTTGCACGACGCAGCAGGGAGGAAATTGATGAGCAACAGTAGTTGGATGGTTGAAGAAAAGGGGGAGTCCTGGGCCTTTTCTTATGGCATCGGTCATGTCCCTGGCTATGTGGTGCTGAGCCTGGTTGGTCAATCCACCCTGGAGCGCAATCGTCGGGTGGTCGAGGTTATTCAAGCGCATCGTGCCCACACCCAGCTCCCGGGCGGAGAAATCTGCCCTATGATCGTGGACATGGTCCAGGACAACCCGCCGCCCACCTCTGTGCTGCTCAGCAGCTACGCGCTTCTGGAGCCACTTCTGCCCCACCTCAGCTATCTCGTCTACCTCGTGGCTCCGGAGCACCCGGAGCTGACGCGCATGACGCTGGCACTGGAAGCCTTCGGGCTCCATGCTTCCCCCAAGATGGACCTTGTCCACACGATGGAAGAGGCGCTGGACAAGATTCTGCTCTATCACCACTGGCATCACCCCAAAGAATAAGGTCTCTGCCATGACTGAGCCGGTCTATTACCTCGGGGGCGAGTTTGTGTCAGCCCGCACCGCCTCCCTTCCTCTGAATGATCTGGCTATTTTACGGGGCTACGGGGTCTTCGATTTTCTGCGCACCTACCAGGGTCGCCCGTTCCGGCTGCGCCCGCATTTGGAGCGGCTGCATCGCTCCGCCACCGCCATCGGCATCGAGCCGCCGTGGAGCATCGAGGCACTGGCGGAAATCACCCATGAAACAGTGCGACGCAACACCTTTGAGGAGGCAACGATTCGCCTCGTCGTCACGGGCGGGGTTGCAGAGGACTCCATCACGCCGTCCGGAGCGCCCACACTGGCGGTGATGGTTGGCGCGGTTTCGCCGCTGCCAGCCGCCACGTACGAGCAGGGCGTGAAGGTGATTACGGTGCCCTTCTCGCGCACCATGCCCGAGATCAAGAGCCTGAACTACATTCCTGGCATCATGGCGCTACGCCAGGCAAGAGCGGCGCAGGCCATCGAGGCGCTGTACATGGCATCGGCGGGGACTATCTTGGAGGGAACGACGACCAACTTTTTCATCGTGAGGGACAACGTGCTCATCACCCCGTGCGACAATATCCTCAAGGGCATCACGCGCGGGGTCGTTCTGGAGGTGACGATGGGGCAGATGGAGGTTATGGAGAGGCCCATCACCCTGGCTGATCTTTCTGAATGCCAGGAGGCTTTCATCACCTCCACGACGAAGGAAATTTTGCCCGTGGTTCAGGTGGATGGGGTGCGAATCGGCAATGGCGTCCCAGGAGCCACCACGCGCACACTCCATGAGCTATTCCAGGAGGCAACGCATCTTTAAAGGGTGGCTTTGTCCCTCGAATAGAGGAGAAATGGCCCCTTCTCATCTTCGGCTGCTTTTTCAAAGGTCATGCCGATGTTCGTTGCCACCTGGATAGAGGCAAGATTGTCCGCATCAATC
Organism: Ardenticatenales bacterium; assembly: GCA_013812995.1. Lineage (GTDB taxonomy): Bacteria > Chloroflexota > Anaerolineae > Ardenticatenales > Ardenticatenaceae > JACCSL01. The sequence continues at coordinate 6,518 of JACCSL010000111.1, forward strand.
ATGCAGACCAGGCGGGATAGCCGCAACGTCTCAAAGCCATAGTCAAGAATCCCCTGCGCCGCTTCTGTCCCCAGCCCTTGCCCCCAGTACTCTTTGGCAATCATGTAGGCCACTTCGACCTCCGAGCGCTCCTCGATAGTCCAGGGCAGCAACCCACAGCGCCCGATGAACTGGTTGCCTTCTTTAAGAATCGTTGCCCACAATCCTAGCTCCGGGTGTCTCGGATGTCCCTCCAAAAACCACTCCACCTCTTCGCGCGTCTCGTCATAGGTCAGCGTGCCCTCGGGAAAGTACTGCCGAAGGGTCGGGTCGCTGTATAACACAAACAGATCATCGAGGTCTGTGAGCACCAGTCGTCGCAGGATCAGTCGGTCAGTCTCCAGAATTTGCATTGTCGGCTTCCTCAGTGGTAGATAGCAGGGTTTTCAGTTCAAAGAGCAGGTTGATCGCCTCAATGGGTGTGAGACTCATCACGTCCACGCGGCGGAGGCGCTGCTCGATCTCGTTGGGTGGGGCCTCGGCGAAGAGGGGAAGCTGGGGCAGGGGCGCGGCATCCGCCAGGCCAGCGACCGGGGCGCGGCCACGCTCCTGCTCCAGCTCCGCCAGAATCTCGCGAGCGCGGTTGATGACGGGGCGGGGCATCCCCGCGATCTGGGCCACGTAGATGCCATAGGAGCGGTCGGTGCCACCCGGCTCGATGCGGTGCAGGAAGATGACCTTCTCGCCCTCCTCCGCCACCGCCACGCGATAGTTTTTCACTCTGGGCAGCAGCGCCTCCAGCACGGTCAGCTCGTGGTAGTGCGTGGCGAAGAGCGTGCGCGTCTGGAGCTTCGGGTGGTTGTGGATGTACTCGACCACGGCGCGCGCGATGGCGAGCCCATCGAAGGTCGAGGTGCCGCGCCCGACCTCGTCCAGCACGAAGAGGGAGCGGCTGGTACCCTGCGAGAGCAGGTTTGCCGTCTCAACCATCTCCACCATGAAGGTCGAGTGGCCGCGCGCGATCTCGTCCTGCGCGCCCACGCGCGTGAAGATGCGGTCCACGAGCCCGATCTCGGCGCTGTCGGCGGGTACGAAGCAGCCTATCTGCGCCATGAGCGTGATGAGCGCGACCTGCCGAAGCGAAGTACTCTTGCCCGACATGTTGGGGCCGGTAATGATATGGATGCAGCTATCGTCAGTCAGGTGCGTGTCATTGGCGATAAACGGCTCATCCTGGAGCGTGAGTTCAACCACCGGGTGGCGGCCCCGCTGGATGTGAATGTCCTTGTCCATCGTGAGCACGGGGCGGACGTAACGATGGCGAACCGCGACCTCGGCCAGGGAGACGAAAACATCGAGATGGGCCAGGGCGCGGCCCAGGGCGAGCAGGCGGGCACTCGCGGCGGCGACCTGCTGCTGCACCTGCGCGAAGATGCGCCGCTCCAGGTCCAGTTGCCGCTCCTCGGCGTTGAGCACCAGCGCCTCGTACTCCTTGAGTTCCGTCGTGACGTAGCGCTCCGCGTTGACGAGGGTCTGGCGGCGCTCGTAATCTTTGGGAATGAGCTTCGTGTTGGCGTTGCTCACCTCGATGTAGTAGCCAAAGACCTTGTTGTAGGAAACTTTCAAGCTGCTGATTCCGGTGCGCTCGCGCTCCAATTCTTGTAAGCCACCAATCCAGTCGCGAGCATGGCGCGCCTTCTCGATGATCTGCTGAAGTTCCTCGGAGAAGGCCGGGCGGATGAAGCCGGAGCTGTTCTGCACCGCTGGCGGCTCGTCGATGATGGCGGCGCAGAGCAGCTCGTGAATCTCCGTGCAGGGGTCCAGGTCGTCGGGGTGGAGTGGTTCGGGGGGATTCTCCAGCCCCGCGCGAAGCAGCCCAGCGAGAATCAGCTGGATCTCGGGAACCCGCGCCAGGGACTCGCGCAGCGCGCCCAGGTTACGCGGCTGGGCGCTGCCCGTGACGGTGCGATTCGTCAGCCGCTCCAGGTCGGCCAGCCCCTTGAGCGCGGCCTGGAGTTCCAGCCGCGTGACGGTGTTTTTGTAAAATGCCTCCACCGCGTCGAGCCGCGCCTCCAGAATGTCCAGGTGCAGGAGCGGCTGGCCGACCCACTGGCGCAGCAGGCGCGCCCCCATCGCGGTCTGCGTCTCGTCCAGCACGCCGAGCAGACAGTGCTTGGCCTCACCGCGCATGGACTCCGTGAGTTCCAGGTTGCGGCGTGTGGCCGCGTCCAGCGTCATGTAGCCGCGCGTGGAGTAGGTCAGCAGGTTGTCGAGCTGGGGCAGGGTACTGCGCTGTGTCGTCTTGGCATAGGCCAGCGCCGCGCCCGCCGCGCGCACGGCCAGGGGTTTGCCCTCGCAGCCAAAGCCCTCCAGCGTCTGCACGCCAAAATGCTCCTCCAGCGTCTGGCGAGCGCGGCCCAGCTCCCAGTGGTAGCTCTCGAAGGGGGTGCGGCGGAAACCACGCGCGTCTACCTCGCTCTTGAGCGGCCC
>JACCSL010000015.1 GCA_013812995.1 Ardenticatenales bacterium
GGGAGCTTCTTGCCCCCGCAGGTGAACCGAACAGGGCTGGGTTGGCCTGGCAACTCGACCGAAGCCCCATTTTTAAGGGCCATAGTATAGCCAATTTTCACAACACAGCCCTCGCGAACCTCAAGTCCTTCCGCCATACGACCTCCTCTTATGGCAACCTCTGGGGGTCACCAAAAATAAAAGCACCCCACCACATCTCCGTTACCGATGGTTTAGGCAGATGTGTTGGGGCGCTTAATTGCATAACTGTTCAACGCAGACAAGACAATCTACCTTTGACACTCCCACGGTTAGAAACCGTGGGATTCTCGCTTCAATCCAGAGTGCCCGCCGAAGCAGGTCTTATCTCCAGTCCACGAGCGTTTAGGCTGTCCGACAATCCGGCGGCCAGCACGTCTAAAAGTCCTTGATGCTTGATGTTGCGGGCGGCGTTGCGATCCCGCACCACCCGTTCACCACAACCTTGACAGACGAAGATACGATCTGAGAGCGAAAGCGTATTGAGATGCCCGCAGGGGGTGCCGTCCGCTTGCTCCCAGTGGAGCTTAGAGGAAGGGAAGAAACGGTCCACCTGATGAAACAGTTTGCCCTGCCACGCACATTTGTACTCAAGTTGACGCAGAAATTCACCCCAGCCCGCATCATGCACGCTCTTGGCAAGGCGCGTGCGCGCCAAGCCCTTCACACTGAGTGCTTCCGCAAAGATGCCTTGGTTCTCAGCCACCACTGCCGAACTCAGCTTGTGCAGGAAATCGCGCCGCGCATTCGCCACTCGCTCATGCAGCCGGGCGACTTTGCGCGCCTGCTTCTGATAGCGCTGCGAGCCGCGCTGGCAGCGCGCCAGCGCCCGTTGCGCTTGGGCGAGTTTCTTTTCCAACCGTCGCAAGAAGCGCGGGGCCGGAATGGCCTCCCCCTCGGAAGGCGTCAAAAAATCGATCAAGCCCAGGTCAATCCCAACCGTCGTCTCCGGCCCAATCCAGACGGGGCCGGGATCAGCGACTTCCACCTCGCACAGAATCGAGACATACCAGCCACTGGCTTTGTGGCTCACCGTCGCCCGTTTGATGAGACCAACCACTGCGCGGCTTTTGCGAAAGCGCACCCAGCCAATCTTGGGCAGATACACTTGATTCTCATGCACCTGCACGCTTTGCGGGTAGCTGAACGAGGGGGTCGTGCGCCGCTTGCTTTTGAAGTTGGGGAAATCACTCAGCCCCTTGAAGAAGCGACCAAAAGCATCGGCCAAGTGTTTGATCGGCTCTTGCAACACCTGCGAATGAATCTCGCGCAACCAAGCCGTATCGACTTCCGCTTTCAAGGTCGTGAGCCGCGCCATCTGTTCCTTGAGCGAGGGGGCTTGGCCCGTTTCGCCATAGACCCCTTGCCGATAGGCGAACATCTCATTCCACACCCAGCGCGACGCCCCCGCATAGCGCCAGAACTGCGCTTCCTGCGCGCGGGTTGGTTTCAGTTTGAAGCGGAATGCTTTGTGGATGACCATAATAGCATTGGAACCTCTTGGTTCGCTTCGTTCAGTAACGCCATTTTCCCATCCCCTCGCGACAATTTCAATGCTTTTCAACAATGAATTTTCTTTGCCGGGCGATTCATCCCAGGGCTAAAGCCACTGGGCTTTCTCGCCCTTACGTCTGTAAAGCATACCCCGTGCAGCAGACGCCGTCAAAATACCTGTGCCCCCTGCAACCAGCTATGGTTCGGCACGTATAGCGCGTTGATTCTCGGGCGGTACCTTGTCGGCAATTTCGCAATCGTGTATCATCCAGCTGCTGTCAACCGCCGTCTGTACTCTGTTACGCCAGAAGGAAAGGACAGATTTAATGGGATTAATATCACGCATGATCGCGCTCATCCGAGCCAAGATGAGCCAGTTGTTAGAAGGGGCTGAAGACCCTGGCACCGCTCTGGACTACTCCTACCAGCGCCAACTTCAACTCCTCCAGGATGTGAAGCGGGGGGTCGTGGAAGTCACCACCTCGCGCCGCCGCCTAGACCTCCAGGCGGGCAAGCTGCGGGAAAACGTGGAAAAGCTGGATGGTCAGGCCCGTACCGCTCTGGAGCAGAAGCGTGAGGACCTTGCCCGCCTGGCCCTTCAGCGCAAGCAGGCCGCGCAGATGCAACTCAACGACCTTGATACCCAGATTGCCTCCCTGGACCAGGAGCAGGCCAAGCTCCAGGACGCCGAGATGCGGTTACGCACCAAGGTCGAGTCGTTCCGCACCCGCAAGGAAACGATCAAGGCGCAGTACAGTGCCGCCGAGGCCCAGGTTCGTATCGGTGAGGCAGCGACAGGTCTCAGCGAAGAGATGGCGGATATTGGTCTCGCCATCGAGCGCGCCGAGCAAAAAACCGAGCAGATGAAGGCACGCTCGCTCGCGATTGATGAACTGGTACAGATTGGTACCCTGGATGACCATATCGGCGGCGACATGCTTGACCGAGAGCTGGCCCAGTTGACCGCTGGCAGCGACATCGACCACGAGTTGGCCAATATGAAGCGGCAGATTGCCGCGCCGAAATCGACCCCTCAACTTACGACTGGCGAAGAGGAGGAAGTGAAAGAATGATTGTCCGCATTGCGACCGAAGGTCAATACCGTCTTTCCAGTGCTCTGCTGGATCAGGTCAACGCGATGGACGACGAGCTGGTAGGGCGCATTGCCGAGTGCGACAAAGGAGAGTTCCAGGAAAAATTCAATGCGATTCTGGACCTCATTCGACAGGAGGGCGAGGAAGTGGGTGCCGACGAGCTCGTCGAATCCCATGTCATCCTTCCCGCCCCAGACCTGACACTGAATGAGGCCCGCGACTTCTTCACGGGCGATGGTCTCTTCCCCAACCATAACTCATAGCCAAACAGACGACACCAAAAAGCGCTGCCGATTAGGCAGCGCTTTTTGGTGTCAGTTGCAACTATGAGGGTCGCTTTTTTGTGCTTCGCACGAAGTAGGAAGACGCAGCGTCATCAAGTAGTTCTCTGGAAAGAACGGGGCGCGTCTGATTGAACCGCGCGATGTCGATGAGCTGCTCGATGAGGTCGCGGGGCTGGCAGGAGCGGAAGGGACGGTCATCTGGCAGATAGTATGTCTGGACCAGGTATTTTAGGGCCTCGTCCTGGTAGGGAATGCCACGCGTCCGGCACACACGCATGAAAATTTCGCGGAACTCGGTAGGGGTGGGGTCCGGGAACTGAATCTTGTAGCGAATGCGCCGCAGGAAGGCCTCGTCCACAAGGTCATCGGGGTCGAGGTTCGTACTGAAGATGATAAGCGTGTCAAAGGGTACCTCAATCTGGTGCCCCGTGACCAACGTGAGAAAATCGCGCCGCTTTTCCAGGGGCATAATCCAGCGATTCAACAGGGCCTGCGGGGGCATTGCCTGACGGCCAAAGTCATCAATCAGGAAGATGCCGTTATTGGCGTTCATCTGGAACGGGGCGCGGTGGGTGCGCGTCGTCTTGTCGTAGGAAAGGTCCAGGTTCTCCATTACTAACTCGCCGCCGGCCATGATAACAGGACGCTTGATTCGCATCCAGCGCTGATCAAAGCGTTTGAGGAGCTTCGTCGAGACATCCTTGACCCGCTCGTGGTTCATCGGGTCGTAGAGCACCACGGTGTTGCCCTCCACATCAATGGCGTACGGGATAAAGATATTCCCTGGCATCATGCGGCCCATCGCATCGGCGGTGGCGGTCTTTCCATTGCCAGGGGCACCCCACAGGAAGATGGCCCGGCCCGAGTTCACTGCTGGCCCCACCTGCCGAATCGTCTGCTCCTTGAGAACCAGATGCGCCAGTGCCTGCCGCACGATTCCCTGCGATATAGAACCAGACTCCACGGCCTGCGCCTCCACGGCCTGGCGGTACTGCGCCAGGGAAACGGGGGCCACGCCCACATAGCCATTGCGCTCCATCACCTCACGGGCGCGGCTGCGTCCCTTGTCTGTGAGGGAATATTGATAGCGTGTTGTACCGAGGCCACCCGCGTCTGCGCCGCGCACCTCAATCCAGTGCTCTTTCTGAAGATGGCTCAGAATGCTCTCAAGCACCTGCTGGAGCGGGAGCCCAATCTCCTGGGCCAGTTCCAGGCCCGCCAGAGTCCCTCGACTATACAGATGCTTTAGAAGCAAATCGCTGATCTGATCCGGGTGTAGGCCGGTTTCTTCCAGGTTCTGAGGGGTTTCCGGGAGGAAGGGAGGGGTGCCCTCAAAGTGTTGTGCCAATCGCTGTGCGGTATCCACGCCATCTTCCTTTCTCAGAACTCACCAAAAAGGACTCTCTGGGGTAGAGAGTCCTTCTATTTTACGTGCAGAGGACGTCGCAAATCAAGCGGCGCGCTCCATATTCATCGGGAGCCTGTTGCCTGCCCGGTCGTAGACCAGGGGGGCTGCGCCGCCCTCGATGGTCTCAGCGGTAATTTCCACGCGCCCAATCTCGGGGTGGGAGGGAATCTCGTACATGATGTCCAACAGGGTGGACTCGATCACCGTGCGCAGACCCCGAGCCCCGGTCTTGAGCTTGAGCGTCTTGCGGGCGGCAATGGCCAGGGCCTCCTCTGAGAAGGTGAGTTCCACCTCGTCCATGTGGAAGAGCTTCTGATACTGTTTGACGAGCGCGTTCTTGGGCTCGGTCAAGATGCGGATGAGCGTTTCCTCATCCATCTCTTCCACGCTGACGGAGACAGGCAGGCGACCCACAAATTCAGGAATCATCCCAAATCTCATGAGATCATCCGCCGTCACCCGCGCCATGATGTCGCCGGCTGCAATGGGTTCCTCTGAGGGGGTGCGGAAGCCAATCGAGCCCTTGGTGCCGATGCGCTCGTTGACCACCCGTTGAATCCCGTCGAAGGCTCCCCCACAGATGAAGAGAATATTCGTCGTATCGATCTGGATAAAATCCTGGTGTGGATGCTTTCGGCCACCCTGCGGGGGCACATTCGCCACCGTGCCTTCGATGAGCTTGAGCAGCGCCTGCTGGACGCCCTCGCCGCTCACATCGCGCGTAATCGAGGGATTATCGCCGGACTTGCGCGCTGTCTTGTCGATCTCGTCGATGTAGACGATGCCTCGCTCGGCACGCCCCAGGTCAAAGTCGGCGGCCTGGATCAACTGAAGCAGGATATTCTCGACATCCTCCCCCACATAGCCCGCCTCTGTCAGAGCTGTGGCATCCGCGATACAGAAGGGAACATCCAGGATACGAGCCAGGGTCTGTGCGAGCAGCGTTTTGCCGCAGCCTGTCGGCCCCAGGAGCAGAATATTAGACTTCTGGAGTTCGACCTCGTCACTCCCCTTCTGGGCCCCAATGCGCTTGTAGTGGTTGTAGACGGCCACCGAGAGAACCTTCTTGGCCCGCTCCTGCCCAATCACGTACTGGTTCAGGCGGCGGTAAATCTCTTTCGGAGGAAGGAGCCGGGTGGTGAGAGGTTGGGTCCGCACGGTGGGGGCTTCTTCCTCTTCCAGAATCTCCTTGCACAAATCCACGCACTCGTCACAGATGTAAACTGAGTTCGGGCCAGCGATCAGTCGGTTGACCTCGTCCTGCTCGCGGTTGCAAAAAGAACAGAACTGAACTCCCCCCCCGCGCTTACTCCTTCTTGCCATTCTGCTCTCCCTTTTTCGCGTCAAACTCCAGTACCTGGTCTACGATCCCATACGCTACCGCGCCCAGAGCGTCCATGTAATAGGCGCGATCCGTATCACGGGCGATGCGCTCAATGGTCTGCCCCGTCATCTTGGACATCAATTCATTGAGCAGAGCACGCTGGCGCAACAACTCCCTGGCCTGAATCTCCATATCCACTGCCTGCCCACGGGAGCCGCCCAGAGGCTGGTGCATGTGGATGGTGGCGCTGGGGAGCACATAGCGTTGTCCCTTGGCCCCGGCAGAGAGAACGACCGTGCTGATGTCTGCCGTGAGGCCCAGGGCAATGGTGGTTACGGGGGCCTCAATCGCCTCAATCGTGTCGATAATGGCGAGCCCAGAATAGATGAGGCCACCGGGCGAGTTGATAAACATCTGAATCTCGCGCTCTGGATTTTCCCGGTTCAGATAGAGCAACTGGGCAACAATCAGATTTGCGATGTCATCGTTGATGGGAGTGCCCAGAAAAATGATGCGATTCTGAAGCAGCAGGGAAAAAATGTCGTACGAGCGCTCGCCCCGACCCGTAGACTCGATTACCATTGGGATCAGGCCATTTTGAAATGGGCTCATGAGACCTCCGAAAGTTGTTCCGTTATTCTACCAATCCGTCTATTGGAGCAAAAGTCTGGGCTAGTTGTAGCTTGGATGAGAGCGGGATGCAAATTCCCGCTCTCTATCTTTAGGACGAGGAGACGGGCTCGTTTCCGTTCTCTTCCTGCTCGACAGTCCCATCCGTTACGAGGTTCGCTTCCCCGATGGTGGTTTCTTCTTCCTCCGCCTCGTAGTCCATCCCCTCCTCGTCCTCTTCCATCTCGGGGCGGGACAGGAAGAGGGGCGGGGCTTCCTCGCCCGTCACGGCGGCAAAGAGGCTGTGCAGGGCCTTGCGGCTAAGGAGCCCTTTGACAACGTCATAGAGGGCTTCCGGATCCTGCATGAGCCGCTGCCGCAGCGAGGCGGCCTGCTCCGGTGGGTAGGGAGCCAGCACCATCTCCAGTTCTTGCTGCAACTCGTCAGGCTCGGCTGTAATCTCGTGATCCTTGATGTACTGCGAGAGCACCAGCGCGCGGCGAACATGTTGCTCGGCGGCGTCGCTCATCTCCGCTTCCCATGCCGAGCGCTCCTGCCCCACGATCCCCAGGTACTGATCCAGCTTGATGCGGTAGGGCTCCAGTTGACGCTCCAGCATATGGGCGCGTCGCTCCACCTCGTGGCGAATCATCGCCTGGGGGAAATCCAGCTCGGAGACACCAACCAGGCCATCCACGATGGAGATCACCACGCGGTCGAACTCCTGCTCCTCGGCCTCCGCTGCCAGGTTATCGTGAACGCGCTGGCGCACGGCTTCCATGGATTCCAGATTCAGCTCGCGGGCAAAGTCATCGTCCATCTCGGCCAGCTTCTTCCGTTTGAGGTCTAGAAGGGTGGCGCGATAGAGCACGGTTCGACCCGAAAGTTTCGGGTTATTCCAGCCTTCCGGGAAGAGCAGCGGGAACTCTTTAATCTGGTTGACGAGCATCCCCACCAACTGCGCATCAAGGTCCGGGCCAAGGGGATCTTTGTCCCCCTCTTCTTCCATGCCCGTCTCAGCGGCTTCTTCATCGCGCTCGGCCAGGGTAATTTCGACGCCCTTCTGATCGGCGACGGTGGTGCCATCCATCAGGTCCATGCGCAGGTCCAGCGTGGCGCGGTCCCCGTAGGCAGCGGGGCCCAGGCTCGGCTCCCAGATGGCGCGGCTCTCGCGCAGATTTTCCAGCACCTCGTCGATGCGAGATTCCTCGATCTCAACAGGCTGGCGCTCCACGGTAATCTCGCTGACATCGCCCAGCTTCACCACGGGCTGCGTGGGGATGACGAAGTGAAAGACGAGCGGCTCCAGGGTACTAATATCGGCCTCGATGTCCTGGTAGCTATAGACCTCAACCGCGCTCTCTTCGATGGCCTTCTCGGCGACCTCGGGCATGAGCTGACGGATGACCTCCTCCAGAATGGCTGGTTCCCCCACCATCTTGGTAACGATGTGATAGGGGGCCTTGCCCTTCCGAAAGCCGGGGATGTTGATCTCCTTTGCCAGGCTCTGGGC
>JACCSL010000069.1 GCA_013812995.1 Ardenticatenales bacterium
ATGTTGCGGTGCGGGTGGAAGGCGGCCTCCTCAGGCGACAGAAGTCCCGCCTCGATCTGCTCTGCCACCAGCGAATGGTCCCGTGTGAGCTGTGATATCTCTCCGCCGCGAATCAGATAGATGCGACTGTCCCCCACATGCGCGGTGTAGAGCGTTTCTCCGACAACAGCCGCCACCACCACCGTGGTGCCCATCCCATAGCGCTCTTCTTCCTGCGCACTCTGATAGATGGCCCGATTGGCTTCCTTGATGGCCCGTCGTAGCGCCGCATGGGGCGGGCCAGGATGCTGATGGTACTGCTGGGCAATGGTGTCCACCGCCATCTCACTTGCCACCTCACCCGCCTCGTGTCCGCCCATTCCATCCGCCAGAATGTACAGGTCGCCCAGAACCCTCTTACGCTCCTCACTAGCTGGAACGATGCGAACATTGTCCTCGTTGAGGCGGCGGACGCGGCCCACATCACTCAGGAGATGACTGGTTATCTGCATAGCCCTTGCCTATTCGCTCCGGGGAGGAGGTGGAATTCTCGGTAGATCGAACAAATCGGTCACACGAGTGTACCCTGCCCCCGCAATACGGCCAACGGGACGGAAACGCTCCAGGCGGATATAGCCATTCTCGTAGAGATCATCACGGATGTGGATGCGCTGCACCTCGCCGAAGACTGCCGCGCCACCGCCGGGCTCCTCGCTGACCACAACGATGCGTTGCAGGGTACATTCAAAGGCGATGGGGGCCTCGGCCACGCGCGGCACACGGATGCTCTCGCTGGGGAGCGCGGTCACCCCCGCCCACTCGAACTCCGACTGGCCGTAGGGCAGGACCGTGGCCGAGCGGTTCATGGCCTCGGCCGTCTCCTCATTGGTCAGATTGATGACAAACTCGGGCACCTCCTCAATGTTTCGCAGCGTGTCCTTCCGTTCCCCATCAGGCATAAGTTGGGGGCAAAAGATCAGGGTCATCGGGTTGGTGCTGGCAACGGTGAAGTAGGAAAAGGGCGCAAGGTTCAGCGCCCCCGCCTGATTCATCGTACTGACCCAGGCAATGGGTCGGGGTAGTACGCTGCCAATCAGGAGCTTGTAGCGCTCTTTCTGGGAGATGTCGTTTGGATTTAGCAGCATATAGGCTCAGGAGGAAGAGGCGCGACGCTCGTGAAGAAGTCTCAACTGGCGTAGTGGTGGACGATGGTTTTGCCCGTTGCTGTTGCCAAGCGCTACCTCGTCCTGTTCCGGCACGGCCCGCTCGCAGGCGACCTTTGCCAACTCCACATATTTCTGCTCTTTCTCGATTCCGATGTAGCGTCTGCCTGCCAGGATGGCCGCCACCGCCGTGGTTCCACTTCCAAGAAAGCAATCAAGGACAATATCGCCCGGCTCCGTGAAGAGTTGGATGATACGCTGAGGCAGGGCAAGGGGAAATTTGGCTTCGTGGTCATCGTTGGCACGCACCGAGGGGATCATCCAGACGGCACGCGATCCCCAGTTTGTCCACTCTTCCTTCGTAAGACGATGCTTGTCAATCCTGGTGATACCGGGTTTCCAGAAGATATAGAGGTACTCAAACTCGTCCACGGCGCGGTAGGAAATAGAGTGCCAGCGCGAATTTTCCCATGCCGCATCCTTGATCCAGACTCGTCTATCGTAGAGATAGAGACCTGCCGCTAGTGCCATCTCTTCCAGGAGACCACCCACCAGTTTGACCCGCGTTTGAGTATCGTACTTGCCACCGCGAATATTGTTTCCGTTCAAGCGTCGATCAATGGTCTGCTCACTACAGCCCAGGAGTTCAGCAATCTGATAGCGGCTGTACTCCGGATGTTCGAGCTGGATGGCAAGAATCTGCTCGCGTGTGACATTGACCTTCCGCCGACTGACGTTCTCCGCCATAATCTTTGGCATCTCCGGGTCTTTGAAGCAGAGAATATCCGCAATATTGATGACCAGGAACGCGCCCGGCTTGAGAACGTTGTAATGTAGGGTAATGACATCGCGGAGGAGCGATTGCCACTCCTCGAAGGTCACGTCTACCTCGTACTCCTTGCCGACATGGTAGGGAGGGGACCAGACACTACAGGCGATAGACTCAGGCTCAATATGTTTCAATATCGCGCGGCTATCCCCATGCACAATGCTGTTCGGCTGTATATGGGTTGTCATTATTCGCTCCACACACCTATACACTGACCCAGGTCGGGATGGTATTCGATTCTTTGCACTCGCCAGTTGGCTTTACTTTTAAGAGCGTCGAAATTGACACGGACACGAAAATCCTCCCCCAGAGTCGGAGCATCCCGTCCAGCACGCCAGAAACTATCAAGCGCGTTGGGGTTGTAGCGTCCTTGCAGCAAGCCGTTGGGCAAACAGCAGACGGTGACAGCCTTTAACAGATGTTCATTTTCCTTGGCATAGTTAAAGTGCAGAAAAGCCGTAGTCGTCAAGTATTGTTTGCCATTGTAAACAGAGATTTTTGGTAAAAGACCCGGTTCATCGAGGGGGGAGCCAGCTCGTATTTGGCGCACATGCAACGATATTTGAGACATCTGTATCGTTGCCGTCGCCTTTGACTTTTCCGCTTTTGAATCAACAAACAGCGCCTGTCTTACCAATCTCTCTGGCAAGATCACATAGCGAGCCTTTTTGTAATCAACTGTACCATAGATGCGCTGTGGTACAGTGTAGCCTGAAAGGCGATCTAGAAGCTCCCTCGTGACATCCTCGGCTATATCCTGTACCTCATCAGGAGAGCGGAGAAATATCTCATATGCTTCCAAGCCAAAATCAAGTACAGCCTGAAACAGCCAGCGGGTGGTCTGCTTTTCAATATCTTCTATTTGGTCCTCAGTGAGGGTGGAAATGTCCTCCACCATAATTTGTTCCCCAGTTTACATCTTTACATAAAAGCAAAAGGCAAAAATTCAAACATGCGCTGTCGTTACTTTTGCCTTTTGCCTTGCCACTTTTGCCTTTCCGTTTAGTGGTTTTTAGGGAGCCAGCTATACGGATACCCCTCGTCTTCCAGCTCAAGCGCGGGGCGGGCGATGCGGAGCGGGTGGAAGGTATCGACCATCACCGCCAGCTCATCGGTTCGCTCTTTGCCGATGGAGCCCTCGTAGGTGCCAGGGTGCGGCCCATGCGGGATGCCATTGGGGTGGACCGTGAAGGAGGCGCGGTCGATGCCCTTGCGTGACATAAAATCGCCCTCGACATAGTAGAGCACCTCATCCGAGTCCACGTTGGAGTGATTGTAAGGCGCGGGAATCGAGAGCGGGTGGTAATCGAAGAGGCGCGGCACAAAGGAGCAGACCACGAAGCCAGGGCCATCAAAGGTCTGGTGGACGGGCGGCGGCTGATGGACGCGCCCCGTGATGGGCTCGAAATCCTCGATGTTGAACGCGAAGGGCCATAGATGACCGTCCCAGCCAACCACATCCAGCGGGTGGTGGCCGTAGACAAAGCGCGTCAGTTGCCCGCGCGTCTTGACCCGCACCTCGAACTCGCCTTGCTCATCAAAGGTCACCATCTTGTCGGGCGTGCGGATGTCTCGCTCGCAGTAGGGCGAGTGCTCCAGAAACTGTCCGTAGTTGTTCAGGTAGCGCTTGGGCGGGACAACGTGGCCGTAGGACTCAATGACCAGCATTCGCTGCTCGACGCCCTCATCCGGCACGAGCCGCCAGAGCACGCCCGTTGGTAGGACAAGGTAATCACCGGGGCGATAGCGCAGCGTGCCGAATTGGCTTTCCAGAACTCCGGTTCCATCGTGGATGAAAAGCACATCGTCACCCTGGCCGAACTTGTACCAGTAGTCCATCGCCTTGGTCGGTCGGGCCACGTAGAGCACCACATCGGAGTTGCCCATGAGCGGAACGCGCCCCTCCACCGCGTCCCCACCCGCAGGCACGGGCGCGGATCGGAAGTGGCGGTGGCGGAGCGGCCCCGGCTCCTCGTAGGCGATCTCTGTCGAGCGAATCACCTCCACCCGCTCCACGCGCGTGGGCGGATAGATATGGTAGAGAATGGACTGAATGCCCGCGAACCCGTGGATTCCCATCACTTCTTCATGGTAGAGCGAGCCATCCTTCTGGCGGAACTGCGTGTGCCGCTTGTGCGGGATGTCGCCCATCTTGTAGTAGTAAGTCATCGTACCCTTCCTTACAAACAGTTGTCTGCGTAGAGCGGTAAAACGTAAAACGTAAAACGTAATTAGACGGTTTTACTGCGATACCGTTTTATCGCTTTACCGCTCTATCGTTCTACCGCTCCAACGCTTTAGAGATTGCCGCGCAGATCCTGCTCGCGCTCGATGGACTCGAAGAGTGCCTTGAAGTTCCCCTTGCCGAAGCCGCGCGAGCCGTGGCGCTCGATGATCTCGAAGAAGAGGGTGGGGCGATCCTGGATGGGCTTGCTGAAGATCTGGAGCAGGTAGCCCTCCTCGTCGCGGTCCACCAGGATACCCAGCTCGGCCAGCTTGTCCAGCGGCTCGTCGATCTTCCCCACGCGCTCTTCCAGCTCTGCATAGTAGGTCGTGGGCACACGCAGGAAGTCGAGGCCATTATCGCGAAGCTGCGTGACCGCGCTGATGATGTCGTTCGTGGAGAGGGCGAGGTGCTGCACG
>JACCSL010000072.1 GCA_013812995.1 Ardenticatenales bacterium
GCCATCACCTGCTGGTTCGCGCAGGACCCCGGCCACAGGGCACTGACCTGCGCCCTGACGATGCAGCAGGCCATGCGGGCGCTGGCCAGCGTTCACACCCCCTCGGGGCGGACGATTCCGCTGGGAATGAAGGTGGGCGCGGCGAGTGGTGCGGTCCACCGCTTCCTGGTGGGTGACCCCGCCCTCCAGGTGATCGATGTGCTGGCGGGCGAGCTGCTCTCCCGCGTGGCCGCCGCCGAGCAGCAGGCGATGCGCGGCGAGGTTCTTCTCGCCGCACCGGCCAGGGCTATCCTCGACGACCTTCGCATAGAGACATGGCGCACTGATCCTACAACGGACCTTCCCCTCGCCGTGGTGGGTGGGCTCGTCGTCCCGGCGGTGCCTACGCCCTGGCCATCCCTAGGCTCCGACTCCCTGGACGAGGCCACGCTGCGCTCCTGGCTCCTCCCCGTGGTGCATGGCCGGCTCAGCGCCGGGCAGGGCGAGTTTCTCACCGAGTTACGACCTGCCGTTGCGCTCTTCCTGCGCTTCCTGGGCATCGACTATGAGCGGGACGAGGCGGCGGAGCAGAAGCTGGACCAGTACATTCGTTGGGTGCAGGAGACGCTGGCGCGCTACGAGGGAACGCTGATCCAGCTGACCATCGGCGAGAAGGGCAGCTATTTGTACGCGGCCTTCGGTGCGCCCATCGCGCACGAGGACGACGCCCGTCGCGCGGTGACCGCCGCGATGGAGCTTCGTGCGCTTCCGCCCGAACTGTTATTTATCGAGAGTGTGCAGATCGGAATCAGCCGGGGAACCATGCGAACGGGGGCGTATGGCGGAACCACACGCCGCACCTACGGCGTTCTGGGCGACGAGGTCAACCTGGCCGCGCGCCTCATGCAGCACGCCGCACCAGGGCAGGTGCTGGGGAGTGGGCGGATTCAGGCCGCTACCGCGCTACGCTTTCAATGGGAGCGGCTGGCCCCGCTCGCCGTCAAGGGCAAGCAGGAACCCGTGGCGCGCTTCGCCCTCGTCGAGCGGCACGACCAGCAGACGCTGCACCTCTCCGAGCCCACCTACGCTCTGCCGATGGTGGGGCGTGTGGCAGAGCGCAGGCTCATTGAGGAGAAGCTGGAGCAGGTTCGGCACGGACGCGGGCAGATCGTGGGCATTACCGGCGAGGCGGGGATTGGCAAGTCGCGCCTCGTGGCGGAGGTCATCGGGCTGGCGCAGCGGCTTGGCTTTGTGGCCTATGGCGGGGCGTGCCAATCCTACGGAACAAACACACCCTACCTGCTCTGGCAGCCCATCTGGCGCGCCTTCTTCGGGCTTGACCCGGAAGCACCCCCGGCTCAGCAGGCGGAGGCGTTGGCCGAGACGCTCCAGGCCCTGGACCCCGCGCTATCTCCGCGCCTGCCCCTGCTCCAGGCCGCGCTGAACCTGCCTCTGCCCGACAATGACCTCACCCGCGCTCTGGACACCCGCTCTCGGAAGGAGCTAAGAGAGGCGTTCCTGGTGGATTGCCTGCGCGCGCGGGCGCGGGCCGGGCAGGTTGAGGGACGCTTTCTCCTGCTCGTGCTGGAGGATTGTCACTGGCTGGACCCGCTCTCCCACGACCTGCTAGAGGAGATCGGACGCTCCATCGCCGACCTTCCGGTGCTCATGTTGGTGGCATACCGCCCGCCCTACCTGCCGCGCCTTCAGGCCCCACGCCTGGCGGCGATGGAACATTACATCGAGATTCCCCTTAAAGATTTCACTCCCCAGGAAGCATCATCCCTGATCGAACGTAAGCTGGAACGCTTCGCGATGGGAAAACCGATGGCTCCTGACGCGCTGGCGGCGCTCACCACGCGGGCGCAGGGTAACCCCTTCTACCTGGACGAGCTGATGAACTATCTGCTGGATCAGGGTATCGACCTACACGACAGCGAGAACTTGGCCGCGCTGGAGCTGCCCGATAGCCTGCACGGGCTGATTCTGAGCCGCATGGACCAGCTCAGCGAACAGCAGCAGATCACTATCAAGGTGGCAAGCATCATCGGGCGGCGCTTCCAGGCATCGTGGCTCTGGGGCTACTATCCCGAGCTGGGGAAAGCCACCAATAGCCAGCAGGATCTGGACATCCTCAGCCAGCTAGAGTTGACCGTCATGGACACACCAGAGCCTGAACTGGCCTATTTTTTCAAGCACATCATCACGCAGGAGGTGGCCTATGCGAGCCTGGCCTATGCCATGCGCGCCGCGCTGCACGAGCAGCTTGCCCACTACCTGGAGGAAGAGATGGAGGCGGCGGGCGTCATCGACCTGGACCTGCTGGCCTACCACTACGGGCGCAGCCACAACCTTGCCAAGAAGCAGGACTATCTGCGGCGTGCGGGCGATGCTGCGCAGGACGCGTTTGCCAACGAGGCAGCGATGGAATACTACGAGCAGCTGCTCCCCCTGCTGGAGCCAGGGCCGGAGCGCGTTGACGTTCGGCTTCGGCTGGGGACCGTGCAGGAACTGGTGGGACAATGGAAGGAAGCCGAGGCGCAATACCGAGCAGCCATGGCGGAGGCGGAGACGCTAGGCAGCCAGGAGAGCCAGGCGAAGGGGCAGTTGGTGCTGGGGCAACTCCTTCACCGTCGGGGCGATTTTCAGGAGGCACTTAGCTGGCTGGAGGAAGCGCAGGCTCTCTTTACCGCCTGCCAGGTATGGCACGAGGTTGGTCATACACTGGCCGAGATCGGTACCGCGTTCTGGCGGCGCGGGGAGTACGAGGACGCACAACGCTATCTGACCGAGAGTCTGGCAATGAGCCGCCACCTGGAGGATCAGCGAGGCATCGCCCAGACATTGCATGTCATGGGGAACATTGCCTATGGCCGAGGCCACTACGAGGAGGCACATAGCCTCTACGAAGAGAGCTTGGCCCTGCGGCGCACGCTGGGAGACAAGAAGCAAATCGCCGCTCTCCTGAGCAACCTCGCCCTGGTGACCTATGCGCGTGGCGATCTGGATGGTTCGCGTGCGCTACATGAGGAGAGTCTGGCGCTGGTTCAGGTGTTGGGCAACAAGTGGGGCATCTCTGCCTCTCTGAACAATCTGGGGAATCTGGCCTACATCGATGGGGATTATGCGCGCGCACGACAGCTCTACGAGGAGTGCCTGGACATCAAGCGCTTTCTGGGGGACCAGGAGGGGGCCGCCCGCGCGCTGGGCAACCTGGGCAACGTGGCGCTTGAGCTGGGAGAGTTCGACATGGCCCGCGCTCAGGACCTGGAAAGCCTGCGCATCCGAGACAAGTTGCGCACCCTGCGCGGCCTGGCGGAGTCCATGCTTGGGCTGGCCGCGCTGCTACAACGCACGGGGCAGCCTGAGCCAGCAGTGCGCTTCCTTGGCAAGGTGGATGAGCTGCTAGAAACCATCGGCGGCGTTCTCTCCCCCATGCTTCAGCCACTCTACGACGAGACCCTGGCGCACACCCGTGACCTCCTCGGGCAGGAGCCCTGGGAGATCGCACGGCGGGCGGGCCGGGCGCTGACCATTGACGAGGCACTGATCTACATGGAGTCTCGCGCTGATGAGTAGCTGAAAGTCGAGGTCGAAACGAGCGTTAGGGGGGAGCGAGGCGGGCCAGCGCCGCCTGCACATCCGCCAGCAGCTGTATCTCCCCCGCTCTCCTGGGCGAGATACAGTGCCTGCTGGTAGGCGTCAGAGGCTTCCTGTACTGTTCCAAGTGGTGCGTCAAACGCAGGCCGTCATTTTCTCATAGTCCCCTTTGATCTCCGGCACAGCCTGCACCAGGTGCGAATTAAGCTGATCATAGGTGATTCTCATTGTTGAGTTCCTTTGCCCTCTGTTGCCACGCTCTCTTTAAATTTGTCGTTCCGCCTTCAGGTGGCCTGTGCCGGAGCGCGACCGGCTGAAGCCGGAAATACGAACCTTCCCAAGGCTTTTGTTGCTTACCCCAGCGCCGCCGCGATGGCGTCATCCAGGGAAAGGGCCTGGCCCTCGCCCCAGGCCGTGGCAAAGGTCTCCGCGTCAAGCGTGGCGCGGAGTGCGGCAAGACTCTGCTCGTAGAGTACTCCGTAGGCACGCTCCAGGGACATGCCCGTGCTCTCCAGCAGGCGCGCGGTGGCCCCCAGCAGCCGCGTGGCGGCACTTGGGTCCTGCGCCATCTCCAGTGCCGCTACCCCGACGAGGCCGCAGCCAATCCACAGCCGGTCGTTGATCTTCTGGTTGACCTCCAGCCCGGCCCGGTGGTAACTGCGGGCCTGCGCCAC
>JACCSL010000102.1 GCA_013812995.1 Ardenticatenales bacterium
CGCGCCAGACCGGACGCGGTCGAAAGCTGTTCGAGTAGCGAATTGGGTAGTGGCTCAGCAACGCGAGGTTATGGCGGGGGCGATTGCTGGCGGCCAGGAAGAAATGCGACAGCCCCAGCGAGCGCGCGAGGAGCGCGACCAGATCAGGCCCCGCCACCTCCTGGAGCAGGAGAATGTCCGGCTGCGCGTGCTGGATAACCTCTGAAAGCACTGCCTCCCGCCCCCGCCCCCCGTGCAAAATGTTGTACGTCATCACGCGCACTCGCGTCATTTCTCGCCCCTCTCCCTCCTGATACAATCCCGCGCACACTTTCTCACAAACAGCCTTGGAGGGCCAATGCGATATTTTCTAACGGGTGCGACCGGTTTTATCGGCGGATATCTGGCGAAGCTGCTCCGCCAGGAGGGGCATGAGGTCGTAGCACTCGTCCGCACCCCCTCGAAAGCGAAAGCACTAGCCGAGCTAGGTATAACCCTGCACGAGGGAGACATCACGGACAAGGAAAGCCTGCGCGCCCCCATGAGCGGCGCGGATGGGATTTTCCACCTGGCGGCCTGGTACAAGGTGGGGGCGAACGCTAAGGAAAAGGCGCTCGCGGAAGAAATCAATGTACAGGGCACGCGCAACGTGCTGGAGATGATGAAGGAATTGACTATCCCCAAGGGCATCTACACCAGCACGCTGGCGATCTTCTCTGACACGGAGGGCCGGGTACCCGATGAGAGCTATCGCTACGATGGCAGCAAGGGCTTTCTCAGCGAGTACGACCGCACAAAGTGGATGGCGCATTACGAGGTCGCGCTGCCGATGGTCCGGGCGGGGTTGCCCCTGGTGATTCTTCAGCCGGGCGTCGTCTACGGCCCCGACGACCCCAGTTCCATCGGCAGCACCCTGCGGGATTATCTCCAGGGGAAGGTGCCCGCCATTCCCAAGAGCGCCTCTTTCTGCTGGTCGCACGTGGAGGACATCGCGCGGGCACACCTCCAGGCGATGGAAAAGGGTCAGCCGGGCGAGACGTACATCATCGCGGGCGAGGTCGCGACGCTGGAGCGAACCCTGAAACTGGCACAACAGATCACGGGTAAGCCAGCGCCGCGTCTCCTGCTGCCGAAGGGTCTCACGCGCGGGCTGGCCTCCTTCCTGGACGTGGTAGGAAGCGTGCTGCCACTCCCCAGCGCCTACACCGCTGAGGGGCTGCGCGCGGCCAGCGCCACCTACCTCGGGGACAATGCCCGTGCCAAACGCGAGCTGGGCTACAACCCGCGCTCGCTCGAAACAGGGCTGCGCGAGACGCTCCAGCACGAGATGAAGCAATTGGGCATGACATCAGGCATAGGGGGCGCATGATGGCACGCGAGATGCGTTTGGGCCAACTGGCAGGATTGACCTTCAGCGCAGAGCCCTCGGCGCTGATTACCTCGCTGGTGCTGTGGGCGCTGCTTGGCACCCTTGCGGCCACCCTGCTGCCGCTCTCGCTGCCCGAGGCCATTGTGGGCAGCTTCCTCGCGATGCTCCTGCACTGGCTATCGGAGACCCTGCACCAGTTGGGCCATGCCCGCGCTGCTCGCCTGACGGGCCACCCGATGATCGGGGTGCGCTTCTGGGGGCCGTTTGGGGCTTCCATCTATCCAGCAGACGAGGGAACGCTGCCTGCCGCGGTGCATATCCGGCGCGCGCTGGGCGGGCCGCCGGTGAGTCTGTTGCTGAGCATCATCGGCCTTCTACTCACCCTGGTGCTCCGCCCCTTCGGAGGGCTGCCCTTCTGGCTTTCCCTCTTTTTTCTACTCGAAAATTTCTTTGTCTTCACCCTCGGCTCGTTCCTGCCACTGGGCTTCACGGATGGGAGCACGCTGCTTTACTGGTGGAACAAGCAATAACTTGATATCTGGAGGCTCTTGACATGGAAGCACCGTTAAAGTTGTCTGATACGTCTAAAATCAATCTGGGTCGGGTGCTGCTGACGGACTATTGGAGCGCCTTGCTCTTTTCCGCTATCTTTCTGGGCTTTCTTGTAGGTCCTGGTGTGATCCTGGTCTGGCTCATCGCGATTCCGCTGCTCATCCAGCGCGTGTCACTCATCAAGAGAACCATTGAGCAGGGCAAGCGTGCGCCTGGAACGATCACGCAGAAACGGTACCGCCGGGGCGAGTGGTATATCCACTATGGCTTTGAGGCAGAGGGACAGCCGCACGAGGTTCAAAATGCGATTATTGGATTCAAACCTCCGGTGAACCAGGGTGATGTCGTTGAGGTCGCCTATGACCCGGCAAAGCCCAAAACCGCTTTCCTGCCCGTGCTCTACACGCAAAAAGGGCTGCCGACCTGGGGCAAGGTGCTCTTTGGGGTGCTGGGTGCAGCGCTCATGGTGGTCATTGGGGCGTTCGTGATTTTTATGTTCGTCCTGTACGCGAATCGGAACACCCTGGAAGCGACCTCCACACCCGCCCCTGCCGCCGCAGCCCCCTCACCAGCAGCGGCCACGGCGCTCCCTCTGTCTGTGATCCTCCCCTACGAGGATGATTTCTCCGACCCCACCAGCGGCTGGCGGGTGCTTGAGGCGGAGAACACCGAGACCGGCTATACGGACGGAGCGTACGCCATCCGCCTTCTCAACGATAAGCTTTACGCGGTGGGGCTCTATCGCCCACACTCCTTCAAGGACACGGTGACCACCGTCACAGGCACTTTGTTTGAGGGAGCACCGGAGCAGAGCCAAATGGGTCTCGTCTGTCGTTCGGACGCGGAGGCGAATAGCTTCTACTCCTTCATCGTCACGCCGGATGGCTACTACAGCATTAGCAAGACTGTGGATGGCGACAGCACAATTCTGTCGAGCGGTGGTGAGTTTGCAACCACCGATGCGATTGACCAGGAGAGCGAGAGCCAGAAAATCGCGGCGCATTGCGTGGGTGACACCTTGACGCTGCACATCAATGACACACTCATAGATGAGATCACGGATACGACGCTGGAGGAGGGCTTCGTCGGAGTGCGCGGCGGCTCCTATGATGCCCCCGAGGTCGAAATTCGCTTCGACGATCTCACCATCACAGAACCCTGAGCCCCTACCACATGCACCGATTTCCTCTCTTACTGCTCGTCTTCTTCTCCGGCATGGTGACGCTGGGTGTGGAGCTGGCCGCCTCGCGGCTGCTGGCCCCCTTCTTTGGAACCTCGCTGCTTGTCTGGGCAGCGCTCATCGGCCTGATGCTGCTCTACCTGAGCCTGGGCTACTGGCTGGGTGGGCGCTGGGCGGATCGCTCGCCGCACATCGAAACCCTCATCGGGATTATCTCGGCCGCAGCGGTGCTGGTGGGCTTGGTGCCCATCATCGCAGGGCCGGTGCTGCGTCTCTCGGTGGAAGGCTTTGCCCAGCTCAACGCGGGGCTGCTGGGCGGTAGCTTCGTGGGCGTGCTGCTGCTCTTCACCGCCCCGATGATTCTGCTCGGCTGCGTTTCCCCCTTTGCGATTCGCCTGGCGATGGAGGATGTGGCACACAGCGGGCAGACCGCCGGGCAGCTCTACGCCCTCTCGACGTTAGGCAGTTTTGTGGGAACCTTCCTGCCGGTGCTCTGGCTCATACCCACCGTGGGCACGCGCTGGACCTTCTGGAGTTTCGCGCTGCTCCTCCTGGCGGTGGCGGCGCTGGCCGCTGCCCTTACGGCGCGGCGCGCGCTGCCGCTGGCGCTGCTGGGCTTCGTGGCGGTGCTGGGAATGGCACTCTGGGCGCAGGGGCGGCCCATCAAGCCGGGCGCGGGCGTCATCTACGAGGGGGAATCGCTCTACCACTACATTCGCGTGGTGGAAAAGGATGGCTGGCGCTTCCTGGAACTCAACGAGGGGCAGGGCATCCACAGTGCCTATCTGCCTGGCGCTGGAACGACCGGCGGCGTCTGGGACTACTACCTGCTCGCGCCCCTCTTCAATCCCGCGCCCCACGACCCCTTTGCGCAGACCAAGCACTGGGCCATCATTGGCGTAGCAGCGGGCTCGACCCCGCGCTCCATCCAGAGCGTCTACGGCGATGAGCCGGTGATTGGCGTCGAGATTGACAGCCAGGTGGTGGAGGTGGGGAAAACTTACTTCGCGATGGAGCAGCTACCGAACCTGGAGGTGGTAATCGAGGATGGGCGCACCTGGCTGGCGCGCGACGAGGGGCGCTACGATGTCATCGGGGTCGACGCCTACCGCCAGCCCTACATCCCCTTCCACCTGACCACTGTGGAGTTCTTCCGTGACGCACGCGCGCATCTGACACCGACCGGCGTCGTCGCCATCAACGTCGGGCGAGCGCCCAACGACTGGCGGCTGGTGGATGCCCTCGCCTCCACGATGATGCGCGTCTTTCCCTCCGTCTACGCCATCGATGTGGACGATTCCTTCAACACGCTGCTCATCGGCACCAACCAGCCCGTGCACCCCGGCGATGTAGTAGACAACGTCGATGCCGTGACGCACCCCACGCTTCTGGCACTGATTGACCGCGCACGCGGCCACATTCGCCTCCCCCTCGACCAGGGCCTTGTCTTCACCGACGACCGCGCCCCCGTGGAGCAGGTCATCGACGCAATGATTACGAGGTTTGCGCTGGAGGAGGGGCTGGAGCAGATTCAGGAATAAAACGTAAAACGTAATAAACGGCAGGGGTTGCCGCCTCAAATCAAGCGAGCAATGCCAGCACCAAACTCTGGAAGATATCGATATCTACAGGCGTTTGCAGATAGGAGCAGTGATTCTCCATCAGCCGCTCTTTTTCGCTTTCAGTGAGCTGAAGGTGTTGGGGTAGGATTAGAAGCATTCGAGTATTCGAGAGAGTCAGTTCCTTTTCTCTTCTAAACTCCAACACGTCGTCAATCGTACAAAAATCATCGTTCGGGGCGTACCAGACCCCCACCAGTTGTATAACCATCAAATCGTACGAGTCACCCAACAAATACTGGCGCGCCCCTGTTTTGTCATCAGCCTCTACCGCTGTGAACCCGTGCTCAAATGCGAGCAATTGCAGGATCCTTAGAAGTAGTCGTTGAGATTCAAGACTCCACGGAATATGCAACACCTTTTTTCCCTGGCACATCATTCTCTCACCCTGCTGCCGTAGCCGTTTATTACGTTTTACGTGTCTGGTTCTGCTGGAAGTTGTGGTGGAGTCATGGCTCTGCGTGGCGGCCCTCTCCCCGGCCTGCGGCCGCCCCTCTCCCGAAATCGGGAGAGGGGCCACGGAGCGAAGCGACGTGGGGGTGAGGGCGCGCATGGCACGCTTCCCGATCTTCCATACCACAAATTCCAGCAGAACCAGTTACGTTTTACGTTTTACGTTTTACTCACTCACCGTCGGCATCAACAACGGCTCGTCGCGCCAGAACCCCATCGCGGTGTAGCGCTCCATGCTGTCGGGGATGATGGCAACGAGGCGCTGCCCGGCAAAGTCGGGGCGCGCCGCGAGTTGCAGCGCAGCGGCGATGGCCGCGCCGCCCGTGGGTCCGCTCAGCAGCCCCTCCGTGCGGTAGAGGCGCAGCAGGGTGTCGTGGCAGCTTCCATCGGAGATGGCGATGACCTCATCCACGACAGTCGCATCGTAGGTCGCGGGGATGAACGGTGGCCCCATGCCAAGCAGGCGATGGACCCCCGCCTCGCCGCCTGTCAGCACGGGCGAGGCCGCAGGCTCCACGGCCACCACGCGCACCGCTCCCCCACTTAGTGCTTTCAAATGACGCCCCACGCCCGTGACGGTCCCGCCCGTCCCCACGCCCACCACGACAGCCGCAAGTCTCCCCTCGCACGCCTCCCACAGCTCGTGCGCGATTCGCTCGTGCGCCGCCGGGTTGAGCGGGTTGGAAAACTGCTCCGGGCGAAAGACCGAGGGGTAACTCTGGGTAAGCGCGGTGGCGTGCGCCTGGGCTCCCGCCATCCCGAGAGAGGTGGGGGTCATCACCACCTCGGCCCCCATCGCGCGCAGTAGTTGTACGCGCCAGGGGGGGACCGCCTCCGGCATCACGAGAACCAGGTGGTAGCCGCGCGGGACAGCGAGCATGGCCAGGGAAAAGGCAATGTTGCCGCTCGTCGCCTCGATGATCACCGTGCCGGGGCGCAGCGTCCCATCGGCCTCCGCCGCCGCCAGCATCGCCTGAGCCACGCGGTCCTTTTCACTGCCCGAGGGATTCCACAGTTCAAGCTTGGCTAAAAGCTCACCATCGAAATGCGGGGCAATGCGCCCTAACCGCAGCAGCGGTGTTTGTCCTATCAATTCCGCCATACTTTGGGCGATGCGCATCATGGTTTACTCCCTACCTCTCAGGTCGGATTGTACCATGTGCAGGGAGAATGAGGAATGGACGCAGCACTCAAGGGCGCAGCAGCGCCAGCAGGCCCGGCGGGTAGAGCGGGGCGTGCTCCATGTCGAACTCGTCGAGCTCCTTCCAGAGCGCGCGATACACCTGCCCGTTCGCCTCCAGCCCTGGTAGCCATGGCTGCTCGTAAAGCGAGCGGTCCGTAAAGACCCCCTCATAGATGAAGGCGATCTGGTGCGCCACCTGGCCGCTGCCGTTGGTATAGATATTCTCGATGATCGTCAGGAGCCGCAACTCGCTGACCTCCGCACTCAACTCTTCCTGAACCTCGCGCCGCACGGCATCCAGACTGTGCTCCCCGTACTCGATGCCGCCGCCGACCGGGCGGTAGTAGGGAACGGGGCGCTCCTCGTCCAGATATTCCTGCACCAGCACGCGGGTGCCATGTCGAACGATGCAGAGTGCTGCCACCCTGGGTCGTATCTCACTCATAAATCACGCTCCTCCTCCGCCCGCGTTAGCCTCGGGGCGGGCGCGCCGCTTTGCCAGTTCCGCGAGAATCTCGCTGTGGCGTGCCTGGGTGATGGGATAAAGGGCAACGGGGACAAAGCTAATCAGCAAAATCACCGCTGGGGCGAGGCTGACGAAGAAACGAAGCGTGGTCAGCACCGCGTCCGGCTGCTGCGCCAGATCGACATTGTATCCCACATAGCCAAGCATGGCACTGGAGAACGCGATGCCCAGCGCGACACCGAGTTTTTGCAGGAAGACGAAGAAGCCATAGTAGATTCCCTCGCGCCGCTGCCCGGTTTCTAGTTCATCCAACTCGATGACGTCGGGCAGCATACTCCAGGGAATCAGAAAGCCAATCGCCACCCCGACCCCGGCCAAGGGGGCCAGCACGTAGAGCCAAGTGAGTCCACCTTCCCCTCTAGGCAGAAAGAAAAGGGCGATCTCCACCAGAATCCAGAAGGTCATCCCGATGTAATAGACGTTCTTCTTCCCGATTCGCTCGCTGACCTTGGCCCAGATTAGCACGAAGACAAACGCTGATACTTGAATGCCAAGGATCAACAATCCAAACTTCTCCTCGCCCTTGGGTCCAATCCAATATTTTACGTAAAGTAGCAAGTTGGTTTGCACGAACTGAATGCAGAGCCAGGAGAGCAGGTATATCTGCGTGACATAGACGAAGGCCCGGTTGCTGAAGACTATTTTCAGCCCCTCGAAGAAGCCCATCTGCGCCTCCCCCTCGACTCGCTCGTGCGTCTCGCGGGTGAAGGCAAAGGTGATGAAGTTGGGTACTGTGATGAAAAAGGCCCAGATGGCGGCACTCACCATGTTTCCAACCAGCGGGTCTTGAAACTGGCGGACGATCTCCGAGTGCAAAAAGGCGGCGAATACGCCACCCAGGATAGAGAAGCTGAAGCGGTAGGAGTTCAGGCTGGTGCGCTCGTTGTAGTCGGTGGTTAATTCAGGGGTTAGGGCCACATAGGCTACGTTGACGGCGGTGAACGCCGTATCCAGGAGCAGGGCAACGACAAGGTAATAAATGAACTTGCCTGTCTCCCCCAGGTCCGGGACGACCCAGTGCAGAAAAAAGGCGATGCCCAGCGGAATCGCCCCGAAGAGCAGCCAGGGTCGCCGCCGCCCCCAGCGCGTGTTGGTCCTATCGGAGAGTGTGCCCATGACGGGATCGTTGACCGCATCCCATGCCTTGACGATGAGGAAGATGGCGGCAACCGCATAGGGGCTTAGCCTCGCAACTTCCAGTAGGAAGGCAGGTAGAAAGAACCCGTTGACCGCCGTAATGATGGCTGGCCCTAGATCTCCCACGCCAAACGCCAGCTTGGTCAGGACCGGCAACTTCACTGTTTCTGCGCTGCTCTCCCCACTCATGCACGCTCCTTGAGCCTATTTTCAAAAACAGAGACGTAGCTGAATGCTACGTCTCTGTTTGCTGCCTGCTGAAAACTGACCGCTTACCTGCTACCCAATCGCAGCCTGCGCCTCAGCGGTGAGAGCCTCGGGGTCTGGTCCCTCCCCCTTCTTGAAGGCGCTCTTAGCCTTGGCGTTGGCCTTGAAATCGGTGGCGTCCCACTCTTC
>JACCSL010000122.1 GCA_013812995.1 Ardenticatenales bacterium
AGCGCCACGGGTTGCGCAGCCCGATGGCCCAGATCATGGGGTCGCCCGTCGCCCCATCGGCAAAGGGATTATCCGACGGGATGGTATAGCCCTGCTCGCCGCGGACGTCGATGCGCACCATGTCACCCAGCGGCGTATCGAGGTTTTGACCATTGCGGAACTGGTCGCCCGCTGCCCCGCCATCTCCCAGGCCGATCCAGAGATAGCCGTCCGGGCCGAAGGCGAGGTTGCCCCCGTTGTGATTGGTGGCGGGCTGAGCGACGACAAAGAGGATTTCTTCACTCGCCGCGTCGGCCACGTTAGGGTTTTTACTCACACGGTAGCGCGCGATGACGGTATCGCCCTGCGTGTTGGTGTAGTTGAGATAAAAGCGCTCTGGCTGGCCCGGCTCGAAGGCGAGGCCCAGCAGCCCCTGCTCGGAGCCAGTGGAGACGCGCCGACTGACATCCAGGAAGAGCTCGGGCAGCACGATTCCTTCCTGGAGGATTTTGATGCGCCCGCCTTTTTCCACGACGAAGAGCCGCCCGCTGCCATCCCCGGCATGAACCGCCGCCAGTGGCGCGGCGAAGCCATCCGCCACCAGGTCCAGGCCCAGCGAGATCGCCGCCGGGTCAAAGGGGCGGGTCTGAGACTCGCCCCTACCAGGTTCCGGCGTGGAACTGGGCTTGGGCGTGGGGCTGGGCTGAGATGCACCCGCCGTGGCGGTGCTTTCAGGGCTGGGCTCCGGCCTGGTGGAAGTGGGCTCCGGTGAGGGCTGAGTCCTTTCTGTCGTAGCGGTGGGGTTGAGAGTGCTCTGAGAGTTGCCCATGCTGGCCGTGGGTTGGGCTTGATTTTCAGATGCGCCTGTACCGCAGGCAGCCAAAAGGAGGAGCAGGAGCAACAGGGTAGGCAATCGCAGCATGGAATCTCCAAATCGTGGAATAGGCGCGCCGCCGCTAAAATGCGCCTCATGAGCACACCCATCATCGAGTTACGCGAGGCCCGGCGCTGGTATGACGCGGGCGAGGGCGTGGTAGAGGCGCTGCGGGGCGTCTCGCTTATTGTACAGGCGGGGGAGTTTGTCGCAATTGTCGGGGCGAGCGGCAGCGGCAAGTCCACGCTGCTGGGCCTTGTCAGTGGCATCGACCGCCCGACGACGGGCGAGGTGATTGTCGCAGGACAGCGCATCGACACGCTCAGCGAGGACGCGCTGGCGCGCTGGCGGCGCGGCACGCTGGGGATCGTCTTCCAGTTCTTCCAACTGCTCCCCACCCTGACCGCTCTGGAAAATGTGCTTCTGCCCATGAGCCTGCGCGGGCAGAGCGACGAGCCGCGCGCTCGCGCGCTGCTGGCGGAGGTGGGACTCGCCCACCGGCTGCACCACCTACCCACCGCGCTCTCCGGCGGCGAGCAGCAGCGCGTCGCCATTGCCCGCGCCCTCGCCAATGACCCGCCGCTGCTGCTCGCCGATGAGCCCACGGGGAACCTCGACGAGCGCACCGGGCTTGAGGTCATGGCGCTGCTAACCGCGCTGCCCCGGCGCGGCAAAACGCTGCTGCTGGTCACGCACGATCCCGCCCTCGCCGCGCGCGCGGACCGCGTCATCCACATGGCAGATGGGCAGATTGTGGGGGATACGGCTACCGCTGGGCGATAAAATCCGCCAAATCCTTCAAAAATGCTTCCTGAACCCGCCGGGAGGTAGGATCAACAATGCCATGTCCGCCTCCAGGATAGATTTTGATCATCATATTCTCTTGGTTGAGTGCTTGAATTCTGCGCACGCTTTCTTCAACAGGTACATTTTTGTCGTTTTCACCGAACGCCATGAATACAGGGACACTCACTTTTCGCCAGTACGGGATGGGGTCAAAGCCACCAATCATGCCCCAAAACTCACTCTTTTGGATGTTGCTCACCGTGATGGGAGCGATCAATTTTGCGACGACCCGATAGGTTCCAAGATCGGTGATCGTATGGACGACTTCGTGCAAGAGTTGCTCGTCGGTTGTAACACCTGGGCCAGACATACTGACGACAAAAGTCACATCGCTGTTCGTACTCGCCACAATGGGGGCAATCCATCCCCCCTGGCTGAACCCCATCACGCCAATCGTGGAGTATTCAAAGCTCGTCTGGGCCCTGACAAAGGCAATCGCGCTGGAGGCATCGTCGGCAAGATCAGGCAGGGTTG
>JACCSL010000125.1 GCA_013812995.1 Ardenticatenales bacterium
AAAGGAGAGAGGTCGCTCGGCGGCGCGGCCATCATGCGGGAGTCCGTCGCCTGCAGCTGCAAATCCTGGAGAATCGAGAAGTAGAGATTCTCCTCGCCCTCCACCACGCAAAAATCGCCGATCTGCATGGCCTCGGAGGACGTTGCCTCATCCAGCCGCACCAGGAGACCCTCGTTGAAGGTGCCCCCCGTGACAATACCGAGTTGCTTGCGTTGCATCTGATTCGTCCAATCTAGTCAGTCGTAATGAAATCCACCAGCGGAAGTTGCTCTTCAGTTTTCCAGAGATTGGTGGTCAGTTTGGACTCGGCGGGAGGCTCGTAAACGGGTTTGTCGGCGCGCACCTTGATATCGCCTGCGATGGCCTGCCTGATTCGCTCCTGCGCGATTTGATGATAGCGCTCGACCAATTCCGCTCCAGCCGCGCGCCGTTGGCTCAGA
The DNA here is from genome assembly GCA_013812995.1 of Ardenticatenales bacterium. Lineage (GTDB taxonomy): Bacteria > Chloroflexota > Anaerolineae > Ardenticatenales > Ardenticatenaceae > JACCSL01. Next base: position 441 of record JACCSL010000125.1, read on the forward strand.
AGGGCCGCCACCGCTGTGCTCCCTGCCCCCATGAATGGATCCAGGACCATGTCTCCCTCGTTGCTCATGGAAAGCACCAGGCGCTGCACGAGCGAGACCGGGAACTGGCAGGGATGATCGGTTTTCTCGACATGGTTGGCCTTGACGTTGGGAATCTCCCAGACATCAGAAGGATTTTTGCCGAGTGGATTACCCGACAGCTCGCCTTGTTTATCGCCCTTGAAATGTCGCTTGCCAGGATACTTTTGGGGAACGCGAACCTCATTCAGGTTGAAAATATAATCATTAGACTTCGTAAACCACATAATCGTTTCGTATCTTCCCGAAAAACGATTCTTGCAATGCAATCCATGCCCAAAATACCAGATGATGCGATTTCTTAGCTTCAGCCCTTTATTCTTGAAGCAGTCATACAACAAGATATCAAGGGGGATGATTTCGCCTTTATTCACATAGTTCCCCACCTGCCAACAAATGCTGCCTTCCGGTTTGAGAACGCGAATACATTCTTCGATGATCGCGCGTTGCTGCGCTTTGTACTGCTCAATGTCAAGGGCATCCTCGTACTCTTTGCCAATGTTGTAGGGGGGCGAGGTAATAACCAGTTGAACGCTCTCATCAGGCAGGGTCGCCAGAAACTCCAGGCAATCACCCAGATAAAGCGTGACCTGGTTCTCAGGATCGAAGGATGTTGGGATGTAAAGGTCGTAATAGCTTCCAAGGCTACGCTCCTCAACTTTTTTTGTCCCGTTCATGGCTTCCGCCTTGTTGTCTCCATTGATGCCCGTGCTCATTTTCGCCCTCTCTTCACTTATCAGTTCCTGCCCGAACTCTATCATCGCCCTACGACATTTCTGCGAACGCCCAGCCTTCCCGGACCCACCGCTGCGCCAGCGCCACCACCCGCGCGAGTTGGTCCACCTGGGGCTGCGCCTCGGCGAGCCGCGCGACAGGCCACCAGCGACAATCAGCGGCATCGTCCGCCGCGCTGGGCTCGGCATCGCCTGCCAACTGCGCGACCACCTCGATCAGTACAAAGTGATGGAGCAGCGAGCCATCCTCGTTTTTTTCGATGATGTCAACGGTGGCGAAGGTGCCATGCTCCGGCACGGTAATGGAAAGCCCCGTCTCCTCCAGCACCTCGCGCGCGGCTCCCTCAGCCACGGTTTCCCCTAGTTCGAGTTTGCCCCCAGGCGGAGCCCAATGACCCAGCGCTGACCCTCGCCCGCGCTGCACCAGCAGCACCTCTGTTGCCTGCTCGTCCCGGAAGACAGTCACACTCACCCCGACGATGGGTCGCTCAATCATGGCTTGCTCTCATATCTTTCTTTGGTCATCCATACCACGGAGCCGTCTCCAAAGAGGTGCCATCCGGTCCCGGCAGGGATACGCGCGATCTCCCACTCCCCCACCACAATCACGAGCCCCCCGCAGCGCAGCCCCAGCCGCCCCTGAAAGGGCGCGATCAACACATCGTGGTCGGCCTCGCGGGTGGTCCCCGTCCCGCTGATGCGCTCGGCGTAGAGGCACAGGGAATCGCAGCGCAGCAAGGGCGTGGGGGTGTTATCGGCGACCTCGGCCAGTCGCACCAGCGGCGCGACGACCTCGGGCGGCGCGCTGTCCAGGCTGGTATAGTGACCATTCATCGTCAGCACTCGCTCGCCCCGGCTCAGTAGCAGCACATGCGCCGGAGCCTGCGCCGCCGAGCCATGCCGCCAGCCACGCCGCACCCGCGCCAGCATCCCGGCGGGCAACGCGCTCTGGCCCTGCTCGTCCACCAGCTCAATCGGGTGGTCCAGAGGCCAGAACACCTCGTCATGCTCCAGGTGGCGGTGCAGCGCCATCTGTCCCTCGCAGCGGTAGAGAAAGCAGCTGTACTCGTCCAGATCCGTCAGTCGTAGCGGCTCGAAGGGTGCTTTTATCTTGTGGGATGCCTCGTGAATCGATAGTAGCTGGAAGCGCACGGGAATCACCTAGATCTTGGGCAGCGTGATGCCCTGTTGGCCCTGATACTTCCCCTTCTTGTCCGCGTAGGAGGTCTCGCACTCCTCGTCGGACTCGAAGAAGAGCACCTGAGCGATGCCCTCGTTGGCGTAGATGCGTGCGGGCAGCGGGGTCGTGTTGGAAATCTCGATGGTGATGTGCCCTTCCCATTCAGGCTCTAATGGTGTGAAATTAGTCACAATTCCCGCCCTTGCATAGCTGCTTTTTCCTAAAACCACGCCCAGGACGTTGCGCGGCATACGGATGTACTCGACGCTACGGGCGAGGGCGAAGCTGTTGGGGGGAATGAGGCAGATGTCCCCCTCAAAATCGACGAAGGATTTGGGGTCGAAGTTCTTGGGGTCCACGATGGCGCTGTTGACATTGGTGAAGATTTTGAAGGTGTCCGCCACCCGGATGTCATACCCGTAGGAGCTCACCCCGTACGAGATGACCCCGTCGCGCGCCTGCTTGTCCAGGTAGGGCTCTACCATGCCATGATCCTGCGCCATGCGGCGTATCCAGTGGTCTGGTTTGATGGTCATGAAAAGTCGTGCTCCTGTTCGCTTTTAAAAAATTTGCTGTGCCCGCCGAACCGCATCCAGGATGCCTGGCCGGTCAAAGCGTTCGTAGTCGGTTTCGCCAGGGTAGGTGCTTTGCCGCTTGCGCTGCGTGGCTGCGCGCAGACCATAGTGGCGCTCGTCCGCGATCTGGTCGTAGACGCTCTCGGCATGCCACTCCGCCCCTTTGTCGGGATAGCGTTCGACCAACTCCATTGCCAGTTCGTCGATTCGCATGATCGTGGTGAGCGTCACACGCAGCCATTGCTTGCCCTGCTCCGAGGCCAGAAAACTACCGTGGCCGGTCAGGATGTGTAGCGGGTCGAGCGCAATCAGTCGCTCCAGCGTGCGCTGGTACTCGTCGCCGTAGTGGAAATAGGGGACAGGGCTCGGGCCATTGGAGTAAGCATAGCTGGGACCCTGGGGTTGCAGAGCATCCCCACAGAAAAGAAAGCGATGCTCGGGCAGGTAAAACGATAGCTCGTCCCGCTCCTGGCTATGACCGGGCGTGTGAAGCGCCTGGATCGTCTGTCCCCCAATCACCAGCGTTTCCCCGCCCTGGAGGGGCATGGCAATGCCCTCGACATTTCCGGCGGGATGGGCGCAGAGTTGCAAATCAGGCCAGTGCTCCAGGAGGAAGGGCAGGTTGAGACGGTGGTCCCTGTGATTATGCGTCAGCAGGACATGGCTAACGGGCTTCTCGCTGGTGAGGCTCGCCTGGACCAGTGCCTCCAGGTCAGAGTCCAGGTAGGATTCCCCAATCGCCACGTCCCACCCTGTATCAACCGTTACCAGAGCTGACTCACATTCCATCCAGGCAATCATGTGGTGGCTCGAAATAGGACCATACCGATGCGCCATTGCTTCCCTCCCGATGATGCGTTCCTGACGACTAGCAGTTTAACGCCCTGCCCCCAGGAGGCAAACGCCCCCAACCAAAAAAGAGGGGGCGATTGGCCCCCTCTTCATTAGATATTGCTTCGACTCAGGCGCTTAGCGCTCGTACTGGCTCCACTTTTGCGCGTCCCGGATGTCGGTCTGGTCATAGACATACGCGTTGTGAGTCACCACCGTGGTTCCCATCGGCGACCACATGAACAGCTTCTTGGCGACCTCGGTGGGTGTGTTCACGCAGCCGTGCGAGCCGGGGCGGCCATTGTAGTTGTTGTGCCAGTAGGCCGAGTGAATCGCGACACGACTGGGGGTGAAGTATTGGGTCCACGCGACGTCCAGCAGGTCGTAATCGTTGCCCGCCATGCGCGCGTTGGCCTGCTTGTCGTAAATCTTCCAGGTGCCCGTGGGCGTCGCATAACCGTACTTGCCGCTCTTGATGCGTGTGGCCATGACAACATCGTTGCCTTCCCACGCTGTCATCTGCTGGCGCTTCAGGTCGATGGATATCCACTTGCCGCCGTTGTAGTATTCCTGGGGGGCGTAGGCCGCCGCGTTTTCCGGCGACATCAGCGTTTCCCCGCCAAACGATGCGGGTGCCCACAGGTTCGGGCCGATGCGATACCAGCGATTGTCCACGACCTCGTACGCCGTGAGAATCTCGTGGGCGTAGGCAAAAGTGCTGGCCTTGGGAGCGTCGTCGCGGGGCTCCGTGCGCAGGTAGATGAAGTTATAGGCACCTGTCACACGCATGGTTGCCACGACTGGCTCACGGGTCGAGTACCAGACCGTGCTGGCATCCATGATCTCCGTGTTGAGGTTCATCGGCACGAAGGTGTCCCGGTAAATCACCGTCCCCGCGATGTCGGGGTTGCGCAGGAAGCGCTCCACCTGGGTCATGTGCCGCCCCGGCAGCGTGATGGCCTGACCATTCATATAGTATTGATTGCCATTCTGGGTCACGTAGTTGGCCATGGGCCGCCCGCCGACATCGACGATGGGCTGTACGGCCGAGGAGGCAATCCAGCGATTGTCACCGACATGGTAGACGCCGATCTGCCACCCGTTGATGTAGACGATCTCGCCCTTTTTGGCTTGACCGTTCGTGGCCGAATCGAGGGAGCCGTAGGCAAATGTCGGGGTATCGCGCAGGAGCAGCCCGTAACCACCGACCTCCCGTAGACGGAACCCCTGTGCCGCAGCAGATTCCGTGGCAAGAAGGGTCGGGGTCACAGAGAAGAAGAGGGCTAGGAGGAGGGGAAGAATGGGAAGTATGCGTCGCATCAATCTGACTCCGTAATAAACTCTATGGGTTCGTTGAACCAAGCTATGAGTAGCAAGGAAGGCACTTCCTGACAAGCAAACAGCCAGGACGAGGCAGAAGAACGGCCTCTGTGGGGCGCTAGTATAGCCCACTATGGCGGGGAAAGCCAACCCATGCACCGGGCCAGCACTTGATTTCTCCCTCCCCTTTCCTATAATGCGCCTCGCTTTGGCCGCCCCGTCGCGCGCCGAAAGGAATTGACTATGACAGATCGTCGCCATCTGGCGAACAACCAGCCGAATACCCAAACCCTGACACGCGAGGGGCCACTCGCCCCCTCTGCTCTGACGGCCCGCGATGTCCTCATGGTCGCGCCGACCATGTTCTTCGCGGATTACGGCTGCCATGTGCGTATCCTGGAAGAATCGCTCTCCCTGCGCGATCTAGGGCATCAGCTGCGCATCCTGGCCTACCCCAACGGGCGGGATGTCGCGGGGTTCCAGGTGCGCCGCTGCCCGGGGGTGCCCTTCAACTACCGGGTCATTGTTGGCTCCAACCGCCACAAAATCTATCTGGATGCCATGCTAGGGCTAACCGCCCTGCACGAGGCCCTGAAGCAGCCACCCGAGGTCATCCACGCGCATCTGCACGAGGGGGCGCTGATCGGCCACGCCCTCTCGATGTTCCGCGCCTCGCCCATGCTCTTCGATTTTCAGGGCTCGCTCACGGCGGAGATGCTGGATCACGGCTTTGTGCGGCCTGGCGGGATGCGGCTCCGCTTCTGGCGGTGGGTGGAAAAGACAATCAATCAGCTCCCCAGCGCCATCATTACCAGCAGCACCCACGCCGCCGACCTGCTGATCCGCGAGTTCGGCATGAGTAGCGAGCGAATTTTCCCGATTCTGGACTCCGTCAACACCGATACCTTCCGCCCGCGCACCCCTGGCGACGAGGCCGACCTCCTGGCCCTGCGCCAGTCCCTTGGTATTCCCGAGGGGCGGCATCTGGTGCTCTATCTGGGGCTGCTGGCCGAGTACCAGGGAACTGACCTGCTCCTCCAGGCGGCGCAATATCTTCTCCAGAAGCGCGATGATGTCCATTTCCTGATTATGGGCTTCCCGCGCGAGGCGCAGTACATGCAGATGGCGCAGGGCCTCGGGATCGCGGCCCATACGACCTTCACGGGGCGGCTGCCCTATGACCAGGCCGCGCGCTTCCTGCGGCTGGGCGATGTGGCGGTAGCCCCGAAGATGAGCAGCACAGAGGGAAGCGGCAAGATTCTCAACTACATGGCCGTGGGGCTACCCACCGTTGCCTTCGATACGCCCGTCAGCCGCGAGTATCTGGGCCACTGGGGCAACTATGCCACGGAACAGAGTCCGGTCGCCTTTGCCAACAAGCTCAACAATCTGCTGGACAATGGACACGAGTGGGCAACGGTGGGCAATGCCCTCCGTAACCGGGTTCAGAAGAATTTTTCCTGGCGGGGCGCGGGCCAGCAGATCAGCGAGATCTACGATTTAATATGCGAGTAGCACAATCCGCATTTTGAAATCGCCAAGCACCAAGGCCATAGCTTCATAGAATCGCTGCACGGCTTGAAGCAAGTCGTACGCCTCTGGGCATTTATTTGTGGGATGTGTGGTTGAGCCTTACCATTGGAGAACCCACCGGCTCCCCCCATCAGGCCTTTCCCTAAGCTCGACTTTATCCATTGGTAGTCCAACATCGTACATTTTCTAGCTGTCCCAGCCCCACAAGGTTCGAGGGAATGGGGAAACAGGCTTGGTAAT
>JACCSL010000146.1 GCA_013812995.1 Ardenticatenales bacterium
AAAAACCGCCATGTTCTTGTACCTCCCAGGGCACAGATTTTACCGTTTGTGGTCAAAGAATCACTAGACTCGCCCGTAATTTGGTTAATCTCCAAAACACATTTGTTCTATGCGGAATGCCGGATGAATTAAACCCCTTATTCAAAATCGAGCGCCCATGTACGAGTTCTCCCAACTTCCCAGCCCCGTTCAACAAACCACTCGTTTTCTCCACGAATCCGGCGAGCCCGCGTGGCTGGTCGGCGGCGCGACCAGGGATATTCTCCTGGGTCGGCCCGTGAAGGACTTTGATTTCGTCATTGCGGGCGACGGATTGCACTGGGCGCGCCGCATTGCAAGGTATCGTGATGAACGAAACTGATTTCAACGAGCTGGTTGCCAGCATCAAAGAAGGGGGCGAGATCAAGCGCAACTTGCGGGAATCGAGTCGCCGCATCGAATTCGATGCCGCCGAATCAAGAGAGTGAGCGGACTTGATTCTTGCGATGTCCTCTCAGTTTGGCTAGCATACTTGTATGACTGCACACGTCTACCTTGAAACCAGCATCGTCAGCTATCTTTCCGCCCGACCCAGCCGCGACCTCGTTGTTGCTGGTCACCAGCAACTCACAAATGAGTGGTGGCAGAATCAGCGACCTCGCTTCGCGATTTTCATCTCGCAGTTGGTTCTCGAAGAGGCTGGGCGTGGCGATCCTGACGTTGCCCAGGCCCGCCTCCAAATCCTCGAGGGTATTCCCCTGCTTGATATCCGAACTGAGGCCTTGGTGCTCGCCCAGGCATTGTTGGAGCAGGGGTCGCTCCCTGAAAAAGCTTCAGCCGATGCCCTGCACATTGCAACAGCGACTATCCACGGGGTCGAGTTCTTGCTAACCTGGAACTGCAAGCACATTGCCAATGCGGAACTGCGCCCACATATTGAGCGGGTGTGCCGCAGCTACGGTTTTGAGCCTCCAGTGCTCTGCACACCGGAAGAACTGATGGGAGAATAGAGTCATGTGGGAAGACCCGATTGTTGAAGAAACCCGTAAGATACGCCAAGCCTACACAGCGCAATTTGATAACGATTTAGAGGCCATCTTCCGTGACCTCAAGGCCAAAGAGCAGGCAACCGAGCGGGAGGTTGTCTCATTGCCCCCACGGAAGCCCATTCAGACTACCTCCAACGTCTCTTGAAAATGTGCTAAATTCCCTAACCGCGCCCCAGATTCGTTCTGGGGCGCGCTGCTTGAATGGGCACTTCTCTTGCTCTTTGAAGCGATGATTGCAAAAGCTGCCTTCTAAGATAAACCGAGCACCTATGTACAACTTCTCCCAACTCCCCACCCCCGTTCAACAAGCTGCCCGTTTCCTCCACGAGTCCGGCGAGTCTGCCTGGCTGGTCGGTGGCGCGACCAGGGACATTCTCCTGGGTCGGTCCGTGAAGGACTTCGATTTTGTCATTGCAGGGGACGGATTGCACTGGGCGCGGTGCATCGCCAGGGAGCTCAAAGGAGCCTTTGTTGCGCTGGACGAGGAGCGCCTGGTGGGGCGCGTGGTCATCAAACACGAGGGGAAACCACTCTGGATTGATGTGGCCCGCTTCCGGGGCGCGTCGGACCAGGGCGATGGGGTGAGTCTGGAAGAAGACCTCAGTTTGCGTGACTTTACCGTGAACGCGATTGCCCTGGAACCGCTCACCGGCAGTGTCGTAGACCCCACTGGCGGCGGCGCTGACCTGGGCAGCGCCACCCTCCGCGCCACGGGGCCACGCGCCTTCCAGGATGACCCGCTGCGCATCCTGCGCGGCATTCGCCTCCATGCCACCCATCACCTCATCATCGAGACGGCTACATGGGAAGCAATGCGAAGCAGCGCGCCCGCGCTCTCGGGCATCGCCGCGGAGCGAGTGCGTGAGGAGTGGCTCCAACTGCTCGCGCCATCTGGCGCGATGGCGCGCATCGCACTGCTCGACGACCTCAAGGTATTGGATGTGCTCCTGCCGGAACTCGTGCAGGGAAAGGGTGTGACCCAATCCTCACCGCACTCGCACGATGTGTTCGGGCATAACCTCCTCGTGCTGGATGCCATTGAGGGACTATGGCCGTGGGTGGAGAGCGGTGGCTTCTGGCAGGGCGAGCTGGCGCGCTTTGTCGAGCCGATGACCACGCACCTGCAAGAGCCGCTGGCACACGAGCTACCCCGCTGGCTCCTGCTCAAACATGTCGCTCTCCTGCACGATGTGGCCAAACCTACCACTCGAACCGTGGGCAAGGATGGGCGCATCCACTTCTACGGTCACGATCAGGTCGGCGCGAAGATGATGGGGGAGATCATGCGCCGCATGAAGTTTTCCACCGCCTGTGTGCAATACGCGGAACAGGTGCTCTTTCACCATCTTCGACCCCTGGGACTTTCCCAGCATCTCCCGCCCAGTGATCGCTCTGTCTATCGTTTTTACCGCGATGTAAGCCATGATGGCCCCGATATCGCCCTGCATTCCATGGCGGACCAGCGCGGCAAAGCCTTTGCCACGGACCGCGTGGAGGTCGTGGCGGTGGTCACGCGGCTCCTGGAAGCCTACTTTGAGGCCCCCGAGCGCTTCGTGCGCCCAGTGCCCCTACTGGATGGCAACGACGTTATGGCGCTTACCAACCTGCGCGGGCCTGCCGTTGGAATCATGCTGGAGCGCCTGCGAGAGGCCCAGGCACAGCAGCGCATTCGCACCCGCGCCGAGGCCGAACGGTTTGTCCAGCGCGAAAAGGGCAATCTTCAAGCGGGCACCTCCTCCAAGAGGGGTGAACGGGGCGAGGCTAGCTCCAGGAGACGGAAATTTTAAGTTGACATCCCCTGAAGAGCCACTTATAATAAGGGCTTACGACTGGGGCGGGAACAGGTAGAACAGAAATTATCTGCTATTCTGTATCTTCAAAACTAAGGGGTCCAAAAGCAAATTTCTCAACAATAGGTCCGTTTTTGCCGGGCCTTTTCGTTTTGTCTGACGATTGTCCCCATCATCTTCTGTTCATGGCTGATCCGTCCATCCCGTCTTCCTTCGGATATTCACCCGAGAGACTCGCACCCCATCACTAAATTTTCTGCACTGTTGCTTGAACTGTGACTGCTGCGGCAGCACAGGCTTCTTCCATGTCGCCCGCCCCCTTCCACGATAGGGCGGCGGCTGGTCATCCAAGTCAGGGAGGCTCCTGCGTGGAAATCAAAGATTTTAATGCTATTCGTGTTAGTCTGGCCTCACCCGAGGAAATTCGCTCCTGGTCTTATGGTGAAGTCACCAAGCCGGAGACGATCAACTATCGGCGGCTTCGCCCAGAACGAGATGGTCTGTTCTGCGAGGCTATTTTTGGGCCTACCCGAGACTGGCAGTGCTACTGCGGCAAGTACAAGAAGGTTCGCTTCAAGGGCATTGTCTGTGACAAGTGTGGCGTTGAGGTCACCCGCTCAGCGGTGCGCCGCGAGCGGATGGGACACATCGAGCTTGCCTCGCCCGTCGCTCACATCTGGTATACCCGCCGCGTGCCGAGCTATCTGGGCTTGCTCCTTGATATCTCGCGCCGCAACCTGGACCGTGTGCTCTACTTCGCTCAATACATCATCACGCGTGTCGATGAGAAGGCCCGTCAGAAGGCCCTTGACCGCATGGAGGAAGAGCTGCACCGCGAGGTCGGCAAGCAGCGCGCCTCCTTTGATGGACAGCTGAGTGACCTCGAACGGGTGACCGACGAGCGCGGCGATGAGCTGCGCGCCCAACTCGTGACCGACCTGGAGCGGCTGGACCGCCAGCAGGAAGAGCGCGTCAACGAGATCATGGGCGAGGCGGCGCGGGTGCGCGAGTTCCTGCACAAGCATGCCAATAAGATTGCCGAGGATGATATCGTCTTTGCGCCTATCGACCTGAAGATCGTGGTCAAGGGCGAGGCGATTCCCATTGAGGCAATCACCGATCTGAACAACGCTATCGAGAGCGAGCTGAACAAGCTAGAGGCTCGTATCGAGCAGCAGAAGCGGGACCACCAGGCACTCATCACGGCGCAGGTGGATCAGCTGGGCGAGTCGCTCGCGGGCAAGCGCCGCGAGGTACAGGAGCGCGTGGGCGATCTGATCTCCACTGTGCAGACTAGCCGCTCAGATGAACTGGATGAACTCAAGGG
>JACCSL010000165.1 GCA_013812995.1 Ardenticatenales bacterium
GAGGAGGACTGGGAACGGGACGAATGGAGTGTGCCAGAAAAGAGCGCCGCCGAAGATAGCTGGGAGGAGCCGCCCCCTTCTACCTCGAAGAAGCCACCTTCTCCGCCCAGGAAGGAGCGGGCCAGCCCACCCCAACCGACTCAGCATACTCAGCCGCCACCGCCTCCCCAACCAACTCAGCGACCTCAAACGACGAGGCGTACCGTGCCAGAGCCTGTGGAGCCACCGACCGATAGTGACGGTGGCAAGCGTACCACCACACGTCGCAGCCGGACCCCGAGGGAGCCGGAGGTCGTTGCCAGCACCGCCCGCCCGGTGGATACATCCAAAGAGGAGAAGAAACCCATCCCGCCTCTCTCCGCCGGACTCGTGCCTCTGTTCGAGCGCAGCCGAAACTTTGCCTCGCAGGGCGCACACGCGGCTCGCGCTCAGGATTGGCAGCGCCTTCTGCGTCTGATCGGGGCGGGGATTCTGGCGGCAGGGGTTGCTCTGCTGTCGGCCCTTTCCGGGTTCGTCGCGTGGTGGCGTACCGCCCTAACACCTCGCGTGGGTACCGTCACTCCTTCCCTGGATAGGGCATCTCATCAGGTGCAAGAGGGGCTCTACGATTTCTGGGAGGCCACCAAGCGTGTTTTGCAGCAGTTGCTTCCGGGAGATCACCCCACGCCGCCACCGCGCGTCAAAAATGTGATGACCGGGAGCGGCGATGGCTCCGGTTTTCTACGCAGTGCTGTGATTCTTGTGCCTCTGGTGATTCTACTCTCGGTGGCGGGCGCGGGTTGGCTGCTCCAGGGCAGCGGCTCTAGTTCGGCCACAAACCCCACAGGTGAGTATGAGGGACTGGTTACTCAGGCACAGGCGCTGATTGTCCAGGCGGGCAACGTGGATGAGGGCAGCGCCCAGACGCTTCTTCTCCAGGCCAATGCGCTGCTCATCCAGGCGGAACCGCTGGAGGCGGGCACCGACCATGCGGGGCGGGTCGCCGCCCTACGACTCCAGGCGCAACAGCTTCTCTCGCAGGCGGCCCATGTGGCGCGCCCACCCGCCTTCTTGCTGGCAACCTCCAGTCCCACGGGCGACCCCGCGAAGCTGATTCATCAGGGTGGGGTGCTCTTTGCCCTGGAGCGCTCTGTCTCTTCGGTTTATCGTGTGATGCCAGACCCCCAGAGCCCGATTGCGCTCCAGCCACCCACCGCGCCGCTGCTCAGTGCTCAGCAGCGCTTGGGCGAGGGAATCATCGTGGGAACGCCGCAGTTCATCGTCTGGGTACCAGCAGGTGGGGGGCGGACACATGATGGCCTGCTGATGCTCACGGTAGAGGGGCAACTCTTTGACTTCGATCCCGCCAGCGGGCTTCTCTCCCTCCTGAGTTTCTCGCCCGTGGTGGCAGACCTGAAGGGCGCGGACGGCTATGGCGGAAATCTTTATCTGCTGGATCAAACCAATCGCCAGATTTGGAAGTACGTTCCAGACGCGGCAGGTCAGTACAGCGCGCCGCCCCAGCCCTGGCTGAACCAGACCGGGCAGGGCCAGATTTCTGCGCCCATCGACATGGTGATCGATGGCTTCATCTACCTGCTTGACGCGCAGGGCGAGGTGGCACGCTTTCAGGGGGGCGAGCGCAAGCCCTTCACCCTGGAACCCATCACGCCGCCGCTGGCGCAACCCGTGGCTCTGGCGAAGAGTCCCCCGGAGAGCACGGATCTATTTGTTGCGGATAGTCAGCGTGTGTCGCGCTTCGATCAGACGGGGCGCTTCGTGGTGGAGTACCGCGCCCCGCTCGGCGATGACTGGGGGGCTATCCGCGATATCGCGGCGGATGTGAACGGAGAGATTCTCTATGTGCTGAGCAGCAAGGGAATCTACATGCTAGACATTCGCAACACGCGCCGCGCCCCGACCCCGTAAGGAATCAAAGATGAGCGACATTGACCCAACCCGTGACTTGACCGTGCTTGGCGTGGAATCCTCCTGCGATGAGACCGCCATCGCGGTGGTGTGCAACGGGCGCGACATTCTCTCCAATATCGTCGCCTCGCAGGCAGCATTGCACAGCAAGTACGGCGGCGTCTTCCCCGAGATGGCCTCGCGCCAACATGTGCGCGCCATTACCCCGGCATTGGAGGAAGCCTTTGCCCAGGCGGGGCTTTCCTGGGAGGGGATCGACGCGGTGGCTGCGACGTATGGGCCGGGGCTGGCCGGGTCGCTCGTGGTGGGGCTCAACTTTGCCAAGGGGCTTGCTCTGGGGCGAGGGCTGCCGTTCATCGGAATCAATCATCTGGAGGGGCACATCTACTCCAACTGGCTGACCGACCCCGCGCGCCAGGACGTGCCACAGCCCCACTTTCCCGCCCTCATCCTGATTGTCAGCGGCGGCCACACTGAGCTATTTCTGATGCCGGACCACGGGAGGTATGAGCTTCTGGGGCGCACCCTGGATGATGCGGCAGGGGAGGCATTCGATAAAGTGGCGCGTCTGTTGGGGCTGCCCTATCCGGGCGGGCCACACGTCCAGAAGGAAGGAGCCAAGGGGAATCCTACGGCCTTTTCCTTCCCCCGCTCTACGCCCGGCGAGTATGACTTTTCCTTCAGCGGCCTCAAAACTGCCGTCATGCGCGAGGTCGAGCGCCAGCGGCGACAGGGCGAGCTCCCTGTGGCCGACCTTGCCGCCAGCTTTCAGCAGAGCGTTGTACGAACCCTCGTTGAGCGCACCGTGAAGGCGGCGCGAGCGTTCGGCGTGCAGCAGGTGCTCATCGCCGGGGGTGTCGCCGCGAACGGTCCCCTGCGCGCTGCCATGCAAACGGCGATGGACGCCGAGGAAATCCCCCTGTTCTACCCGCCGCTCCTGCTTTGCACGGACA
>JACCSL010000124.1 GCA_013812995.1 Ardenticatenales bacterium
GTGAACAGCACCATCAGTGATAATTCTACGCAGGGGGGCGACGTAGACAGTGGGCGGGGAGGGGGAATTTACAATATTACGGGCACGCTGTCGCTCCATAACAGCACTATCTCGGACAATGTGGCGAGCCACGGGGGCGGCATCTACAACAGTCAAGACGGAGTGGTACTCCTCCGCAATTCGATCGTGAGAGGGAATATTTCCTTTAAGGATGATGGAAATAATTGCCTGGGACGGATTGAGTCGCAGGGGTATAACCTCCTTGGCAATGCAAGGCAATGCGAATTCATCGCCAGCACAGGCGACAGACTCAATACCCCGCTCCCCTATTTTCCAATGACCGGGAGTCCAGGATATTACCCGCTGCCGCGCGCCACCGCCGCGATGGACGCGGGTAACCCGGCGGGCTGCCTGGACCACGAGGGGAGGCTGCTCACCGTGGATCAGCGTGGTGTGCCACGCCAGGGACGCTGTGATATTGGCAGTTATGAGTATAACGAGAACCATGATCCCTTTTTCTACCTTCTCTTGCCCGCTACGGTTCACCCATAAATAAATCCTCTTGTTGCTCATCTAACATTTCACAAGGAGAGTCTTAGATGCCCTTTGGTACATTAGATTCAACCAATCGTTTAGGCGTATCGAACGTATCGTTGCCCAATGCCCATGAGTTTGCAACTAAGGTATTGAAACTACCGCCTAATATCCCCATCTATCAGCAACAACTGCTTCACAGTACCAACGCCTTGCATGGCCCAACGTTGGCTTCCGCCGAAAGCTGTTTTCCCTACCCCGATGGCACTGCGGGAAAGACGAATGTTCTCCGGCAAGTAAATCCCCATCATCATAAACATGGGCGTCTCAATATCTCAGCCAGCCCCCATGATAATTTTATTAGCTATGCAGGGCGCTATCCAACCAAGGAAGCCGCGCAACTATTCTATATCTGTAATGAGCCAGAGGCACCGACAGAACTGAATACCAGTGGCAACAAATGTGAGCGTTCCGCCGAGCAATGGCCTCCCCCTGTATGGGAAATTGACTCCTACCCCTCTATTATCAAGAGTTTCCCCAAACTGCAAGAAAGGGAGGAAGGATTCTGGGACGTTTATTTTGTTTGGGATGAAGACACGCAAAGGTATGTTGAAAAGCAGCGACATATCAATGCGAAAGCGCTGGCCCATATCTTTTTAATGGTGCGGAACTTGGCGTTATCCAAGAACCCGTATCATGTTGTGCTCCCCCCCGCTGCCGCTGAATCTCGGTTCGGTGCCCATCCTGATTTCACTGCTTACTGGACGGACTTTTTTAATGGTCTCCGTGATGGCACAACCTTTAAGTCGGTGTCGCAAGCCAAACTCCCCTCTGTAGAATCCCTGGAGGCGTTACACGCCCATCGCTATGACAACGCCCACTACGATTCTACCACCCGAACCTATGATCCTCTTTACACAGTGGCTACGAGCGCAACGGATATTCGGCGGGGATGTGATTGGTACCGCGACACCTATCTGCCTGGACAACCGCTTCCGCTGGACTACATGCTCAGTGAGGCAGGTCCCAACTGGAAACTAAGATGGGATTATGATAAGAATTGGTTAGGTCCGATCTGGGCAGGGGGGTTTCCCAATATGATGCAAGGTCTTTCCTACTGGAATTCCCATCTGGCCTGGATTACAAGACGTGCCCCACTTGAGTTAAACCTCAAAGAGTGGAACCAGAATAGCCATGTCATGTATGCCTGTATCCATGAACCCAACTATCCCCCTTATGTAATTCGGGCGAATGATAAATATCTGAGAAAGGAGTATCGTACCCAGTGGTATTTTAATCTGGATGCCTGGGCCACCTATGTCAGTCACAATACCCCGGTCTGCTCAACTACCCTTCAGCAGGTAGGAAACTACATGCCCACCTTTCCCCTCCTCACTTCTGTTGACTCTCACGGTGCTTCATGGCACATGGCTCCTTTTGGGGCGTGCTATAACGTTTGGGCACAGGTTGGCGCGGATAGTTTCCCGGCAGAGTTCGGGAAGGGGTGGCATGATGATAAAGGATTGGCAGGGAGTCGGGGACAGGCCGAGGTAACGGTGAAAACGACAAATGGGTGGAGCACGATCCTGATTCCTTTTCTCAAAAACAAGGGAACCTTTGCCAAATATAGCCAGTATAGCGTGCGCTGGCATAGGGGAGATGGTTCATATCGGGATCATGGCATGCTGGATCTCAGTGAATTTCCCGATACTGCAACGTTTACCATTCCCGTCTCTAACAAAACTTACAATCAGGAAGTGTACAGTGCGATGGTACTACCGCTGATTGTCTGGACGGGATCCAATACCCAACGCACGTTCAAATTAGAACTATCCCGGAACATTAGTGGGCCAGCGGTTCATGTGGGTCGCCCTATCGTTCTGAATGACGTTGCCTGTTCGTGGCATATTACGCATTGAGAGGTTTGAAAAGGAAATAATGAATAGGAACGATTCACAACTGACGCGTCGTCACCTGTTGCAGAGCATGATGGTGGCATTGGCAGCACTTGCAGTGTCACCACTGCCCGGCATTTTGGCCGCTCCTCCAAGAGAAATCAACGAGGAGGAAACTGAGGAGGAAACACCTGAGCGCACAGAAGGGACAGCCATTCACATGGGCGGGTTTATTGAGCAACTTGAAATGCCCAACACACTCTATCTGCGAATGGGCGAAGAGCGCGTGATGGTCCGCTTTCTAGCGGAGGCCAGTTTCTGGCATGGTGCGCTGGAAAAGGTTGCGGACCTGACCCCATTTCTTCCAGGGGATGAGGTCATGCTAGCAGGGAGATGGAACAACGAGGGCCTCTTTGAAGCCACTTCGCTTAACAGCCTTTGTCGCATCATTCGTGGTCAGGTGCTCTCCGAGCGCGGGAATCGCCTGGAAACACCGGAGGGTGTCGTCTATCGCTCTGCCAAAACCGTCGGGGTTGACCGGGCCGAATTCGCACGGCTAGGTCAGGGCGCACGTAAAGCCCTGCCGGAGAAGCTGTCCGGCATCGAAATTGTCGTTGAGGCATGGCGTGATCCAGCCACGAATCAGTTTATGGCCCGTCAGATTGGAGCATAATCAAATGAACGTTGAACTTTTGTTTGCTGACGAGGGGGCGCGGGAAGCCGCCCGCCGCCAGGCTGTGACCGTCATCGTTGATGCGTTGCGCGCCAGTGCTACCACCATCACGGCGCTGGCCGTGGGGGCAGCCGGGGTTCTCCCCGTGCTGACCGTGGAGGAGGCTACGACGTACGTGGGTCGCCCGCAGCATCGCGTCGCGGGGGAGCGGCAGGGGGAAAAGTGTCCCGGCTTTGATCACGGAAATTCGCCCACGGAACTGCGCCGCATGGCGTCGAGTCTCACCGGAACAACCCTGGTGCTCTCCACGAGCAATGGCACAAAGATGGTCAACACTGCCCGCGAGGGGGCGGCGGCCGTGCTCATGGGGACGACGCTCAACGCTCGTGCCGTGGCACGCGCTGCCTGGCAAATCGCGATGGAGCGGCAGCGGGATATTGTCCTTGTGGCAGCCGGGGAATACGGGGAGCACGCCGAGGAAGATGCCTGCGCCGCCCGTTGCATCGCCGCGCATCTCCATGCGCTTGGGGTCTCTTGCCCAAGCAGCGCGCTGCGCGAGGAAACGCCTCTCACTGTCTTTCTGGCTACGCCCAGCGCGGATGAACTGCGCGGTCTTGGGTATGACGAGGACATTGATTTCTGCGCCCAGCAGGATGTGTATGACCTCGTGCCTATTCTCCACGAGGATCGCTTCGTCCGCTTTCAGCCCTCCGTCGAGAGCCGGGTCGCCTAGAAATCAGCAAAAACAAAGAGGCTATTTGTTGAGTTTCCCCTTGCCATATTTTTTGAGGAACTCCAGAATCAAATCCTTGGTCGCCTCACAGTCGGAGAGGCGGGCGACCTCGGCGGGGGTGTGGGCGTAGCGAATGGGGACACCCACGAAGATAGCAGGGAAACCGGCCAGGCTGACATGCATGGCATCCGACCCCCCCGAGAGTGCAATCTCGGCCTGGGCAGGAATATCGCTATCCTTTGCCACCTGGAGCATGGCTTTGGCCCATCGTCTGTCATGAACCTGGGCGTCGCGTAGCGTGACGGCTGGACCCTTCCCCCATTCCACGATGTAGGGTCCCTCGGGGCTTGCCGCATAGGTGATGTCCACCACAATGCCAAGCTCCAACCCTTGCACTCTCAGGGCGGCAGCCCCCGCCCCGGCCGGGGCATGTTCCTCGCGCACCGTCGCGACGAACACGGCGTTCTTCGCTGCCTGCCAAGCCTCCAGCGCCACCCAGGTTCCAAGCTTGTTGTCCAGCCAGCGGCTATGGATGAGTTTGCCATCTGTCTGGAAGTTGGGCGCGAAGGCTGCTACATCGCCCACGGCCACTTTCGTTGCGGCGTCGGGCTCCCAGAGGTCGATGTAATAGTCTTTGTCCTTTACCAGCAGGGTGCCACTGACCGCCCCCGCGTCCGTCTCGATGATCATGGGGGTGTAGTTGGGGGTGGTTGGCCCGCCAAGCTTCACCACCTTGACATGATCCTCTTTGACCTCCTCGACAATGAAGCCAACGCTATCCATGTGCGAGAAGATGGCAACCTGGGGGCGCTCTCCCCGCCAGGCGAAAACATTCCCCAAACGATCCATCTCGACACGGGTGGCATGAGGACGCAGTTGCTCCATGAGCCACCCGGCAAGGGGTGCCTCGTTCCCCACGACGGAATTGAAACGCATCATCTGCACGAGAAGATTTAGGTCCATGAGTGATTCCTTTGGTGATAGACGCAGCTAGCCCGAAGGTTCCATGCGGCGCTGTCGAAATGCCTCGAACATCATCACGCTGCCCGCCACCGCAGCATTCAGAGACTCTACAGCGTTCGCCATCGAGATGGTAATGATCTCATCGGTGCGCTGCCGCGCGGCTTCCCCCGCCCCGCTGGCCTCCCCGCCGATAATCAGTGCGCTAGGCAAAGTCCAATCGACCTGATCATAGAGGGCATCGCCCTGGGCATCGCCAAGACGCACCGTTAGCCCGGTGAGCAACGATAGGACCGCATCCCAGGTCAGCCCTTCATAGATGGGAAGTCGAAAGTGCGCTCCCATCCCCGCCCGCAATACCTTGTCGGCCCACGGGTCTACGGTGCCTCTGGGGACGATGACTCCCTCGACGCCTGCCGCAGCCGCGGAGCGGAGCAAGGTTCCAAGATTTCCGGGGTCCCGCACGCCATCTGCAATAAGAAGGAGGGTAGGCTGCTCGGGCCAGGGGAGGGCGGGAAGAGGCACAATCGCCGCAACCCCCTGCGGCGTTACCGTTCCCGCCATCTCGGTCATTACTGCCTCACTGACTTCCCAGGCAACCGGACCATGCGCCTCTACTAACGATTGAACGCGCGCTGTCTCCAGGGCGGCCTGGGTGAAGAAGAGGAGGTCAGGCGTGATGCCGGTTGCTACTGCATCCCCCACCAGACGCACTCCCTCCACGAAGAGTTTGCCCTCCCGCTGCCGCTCCCGGCGGCGCTGAAGGGCACGGGCCCACTTGACTTTAGAATTTTGTATACTCTCGATCATTCGGCGCACCGTTGTCAGTGTATCACAAACAAAAGCGGGTAGGAAGCACCCTTCCTACCCGCTTTTATGAAAACCCAACCGATTAGAGGTGGGCCTTAACGCTCTCTACCACGGAGGCAAAGCCACCGGGGTCCCGAACTGCCATATCAGCCAGCACCTTGCGATCCAGGTTGATCTCGGCCACTTTCAAACCGTAGATGAAGCGACTGTACGACAGCCCATGTTCACGCACGGCAGCGTTGATACGCTGAATCCACAGGCGGCGGAAATCGCGCTTCTTGAGCTTGCGGTGCTTCGTCGCGTAACGCAGCGAATGGGTCACCTGCTCTCGGGCAGTGCGGAAACGCACTGACCGGCTCCCGCGATACCCACGGGCCATCTTCAAGACCTTTTTATGACGACGGTGGGTGGTAAACCCACCCTTTACACGAGACATAGGATTCCTCCAGCTTTGGAATTAAGAATAAGAGTAGAGTCCGTCGAGAAGGCGTGGAGGGTTACAACATGCCAGCCGACAGGACCCAGAAACGATGATGTTGTGGCTCAGCGCAGGTAGGGCGCGAGCTTCTGAATGCGGCGGCGGAACGAGTTGTTCGTGACGAGCTCGTACTTGTCGAACGAGCGGCGCACGCGCTTGGCGGCGCGGCGGCGCAGGTGGCTCTTGCCGATGTGGGTGCGCAGGATTTTCCCGGTGCCGGTCACCTTGAAGCGCTTGGCGGTGACCTTGTGCGTCTTCATCTTGGGCATGATCTGTCTTTCTCCTTTTGCAATAAAACATCCTCAGGCATCCAATCTACCTGAGGATGGGATGGTATGGGTTAAGGATACCTAGTTTTCCGCGTCCTCGGTGGCTTCGCTCTTCTCGACACCCTCGGTGGCTTCGCTCTTCTCGTCGCCCTTGAGTTCGTCGTCGTCGTCGTCGTCGTCGTCGTCGTCGTCCTCGAAGTCGTCATCGTCGTCGAAGCCCTCGTCCTCGTCCTCGTCGTCCATCTCCTCGTCGATATCCTCGATCTCATCCTCCAGATCGTCGGTCTCTTCGAGCAACTCGCCATCGGGGCCGCGCGGGCCCTCACCCTTTTCCTGGCTCAGCTTCCGTGCCGCCTTGCGCAATGCCGCAATGGCAGTCATATCGGGAGCGAGGAGCATGGTCATGTTGCGCCCCTCAAAGTTGGGGGACTGCTCCACGGTGGCGATGTCTTTGAGTTCGGTGGCTATCCTCCGCATCACATCCCGCGCGATTTCGGGGTGGCTGCGCTCCCGCCCACGGAACTGGCAGGTAATGCGTACCTTATTCCCCTTCATCAGGAAGCCGCGCGCCTGCTTGACCTTGAACCCAATATGGTAAGGGTCCGTATCAGGGCGGATGCGAATCCCTTTGATCTCGACCTGTTTCTGAGTTTTCTTCGCAGCCCGTTCTTTCTTGGTCTGCTCGTACATGAACTTTCCGTAGTCCATCACGCGGCAAACCGGGGGACGTGCGTCAGGCGCGACCTCCACCAGGTCCAAGCCTTTGCTTTCCGCATAGTCTCTTGCGTCGCGGATAGCCTTGATACCGAGGTTGTTGCCTTCCTCATCAATCAGTCGAACCTCGCGAATGCGGATTCTATCGTTGACGCGGTAGTTTTGGTTACTTATAGCCGAACCCTCACATTTCTTTCAATGAATGGTCTCTAAACCCGTCGGATTATATCAGTTCTCGTTTCTCTTGCAAACGGAAAGCGCGTTGAACTTTTTAGAGCAGTGTTTCGAGAAGCTCGTCAAGCTGCTCGTGGCTCTGGTTGGCTCCCCATTCCATCCCCGATTGAAGCATCCCGTCCCGGTCCTCAGCGGAGTCGAAGACGATGTGGCTGGTCAGCGTGGTCTTGCCATCCTGCTCGTCAAAGCTGAGTGTGTTGACTGAGATATGGCCCGGCATTCCCTCATACTCAAACGTGTAGGTGAGGCGCTCAGGCGGGCTAACCTCGCGAAAAACCCCGTTGAAACCGATCTGAGCGCCATCGGCCGAGCGCTCGATGAAGCGCCAGGCTCCGTCCGGTTGGAAGTCCAGTTTGTCCACGATGGTGGTGGAGTCGCGCAGCCCCCACCACTGTGGGATGAGTTCCGCATCCGTGTGCGCCCGGAATACCAGCTCACGCGGGGCGTTGAACACGCGGGTCATGAGAATCTCCCGCTCCGACGGTAGGGTTACGACGTTAGCAGTTGTGTTAGTCTCAGTCATTGTTGCGCTCCTTTGCTTGTAGCTCTTGTAGCAGGTCGTCCAGACGGTTATATCTGTCTTCCCACAGGTGGCGGTATGACTCCAGCCAGGTATTGACCTCGGCCAGCGGCTCCGGGCGCAGCTCGTACCAGCGACGCTGCGCGTCCTGCCGCACGCTCACCAACCCGACCTCGCGCAGCACACGCAGGTGCTTGGAGACGCCGGGCTGGCTCATCTCCAGCGCCTCTACCAGCTCCCCGACCAGACGGGGTCGCTCGCGGAGGAGGTCAAGGATGCGGCGGCGGGTGGGCTCGGCCAATGCCTCGTAAACTGTTGTCATGGACCGCATTATACCATATTGGTTATATAACTGTCAAGGTATATATAGAATGAGCATGGAAATTCGTTGCCGGACGCGGTAGGGGCGTTGTAGGG
>JACCSL010000186.1 GCA_013812995.1 Ardenticatenales bacterium
GCGCATAAGTAGCGTGGGCATTTATGCCCGCGCGGGCATGGCGAACCGAAACCGTCCGAGTATGCGATTGCCCTGATCTTCCTTCCCGCACAAAAACAAAACATTGTCGGCATGATAGGTTGGCAGCATCCGCCCCATTCTGAAACAAAGCGGCGGCCTCTCCCTCATGGAAAGGCCGCCGCTGATTCGTTTTGCTGACTATCCCTCGTACTTGAGGTTCTCGAAGACGCCTGCCGCGCCCATGCCGCCGCCAATACACATGGTCACGAGGCCGTAGCGGGCGTTGCGGCGCTGCATCTCGTGCATGATCTGCACGGTGAGCTTGGCCCCGCTGCATCCCAATGGGTGGCCCAGCGCGATGGCCCCGCCATTCACGTTGGTCTTCTCCGGGTCCAGCCCTAGCTCGGCGATGACGGCGAGGCTCTGCGCGGCGAATGCCTCGTTGAGCTCGATGAGGTCGATGTCGTCCAGCGTGAGCCCGGCGAGCTTGATGGCCTTGGGGATGGCGGTGACCGGGCCAATGCCCATGACGTCGGGCTCGACACCGGCGACGGCGAAGGAGCGGAAGGCCAGGAGAGGTTCCAGGCCCAACTCCTCCGCTTTCTCGCGGCTCATGATGACGACCGCCGCTGCCCCGTCGCTGGTCTGCGAGGAGTTGCCAGCGGTGACGCCGCCACCGTTGCGGAAGACGGGGCGCAGTCTGCCAAGCCCTTCCAGCGAGCTATCGTAGCGCACGCCCTCGTCAGTGTCGAAGATGAAGCTCTCCTCGTGGCGCTCGCCCTCGTCATCCACCCAGACCTTGCGCACGTCCACGGGCACGATCTCGTCCTTGAACCTGCCCTCCTGGATGGCCGCCGCCGCGCGCTGGTGGGAGCGTAGCGCGAACTCGTCCTGCGCCGCGCGGCTCACGTTGTAGCGCTCCGCGACGTTCTCCGCTGTGAGGCCCATCGAGGTGAACGCCTCGGGATGGTTCTCGGCCAGCCAGGGATTAGGCGCAAACTTGTTGCCGGTCATGGGGACCATACTCATGGACTCGACGCCGCCCGCCACGATGACATCGGCCATGCCCGTCATAATGCTCTGCGCGGCACTGGCGATGGTCTGGAGACCGCTGGAGCAGAAGCGGTTGACGGTCTGCCCGGCGACGGTGCTCGGCAGCCCCGCGCGCATGGCGGCGATGCGGGCCACGTTCAGCCCCTGCTCGGCCTCGGGCATGGCGCAGCCCAGGATGACATCTTCGACAAGCCCCGATTCAATCCCTGCGCGCTCGACGGCTTCCTTGATCACCAGTGCGGCCAACTCGTCGGGGCGAACCGTTGCCAGCGAGCCCTTATGCGAGCGCCCCACGGCGGTTCGCACCCCTGAGACAATGACTGCTTCTCTCATGTTTCGCTTCCTTTGTCGTTCATTACGTTTTACGTTTCTGGTTCTGATAGAATTTGTGGTGGAGTCATGGCTCTGCGCGGTGGCCCTCTCCCCGGCCGTCGGCCGCCCCTCTCCCGATTTCGGGCGAGGGGACACGGAGCGAAGCGACGTAGGGGAGAGGGCTCGCATGGCACGCTTCCCGATCTTCCATACCACAAATTCCGTCAGAAGCAGTTACGTTTTACGTTTTATCTGCTCAGTTCCGCAACGGCTTGCCCGTCTGCAACATCGCCATGATTCGCTCAAGCGACTTTGGCTCTTGCACGAGAGCGACGAAGGCTTCGGTTTCGAGCTTGTTGATGTAATCCTCGGTCACCCACTGCGGCTGGGTCAGGTCGCCGCCGGACATGACGTAGGCGAGCTTGTTGGCAATCTTGGCATCGTGCTCACTCGCGTAGCGCCCCTGCTGCATCCCGAAGATTGCCGCACGTAGCGCCCCCAGAGCCATCTCTCCCGCCGCGTAGATGCGCTTCTCCTCGCGGCGCGGTGGTGCGTACCCGGCCTCGGCCATGCCCAGGGCGGTGCGCTTGGCCTCGGCCAGCAGGTGACCCTTGTTCATGATGATGCGGTCCTCCTC
>JACCSL010000230.1 GCA_013812995.1 Ardenticatenales bacterium
TCGGGCAGCGTGAGATCAGGGTGAAAGGCGGCCCCGGCGCTCTCCCGCACACAATGAACGGGCCAGATGCCACCCTGGGCATTGAAGGAGAGATGATCATCCGGGTGCCAGTCGCGCGTGGCATAAACCGGGGCACCCGCCTTGCTGAACCGTTCCGCATAGTCATTCAGCACCGGAACAACCTGATCACCCTCGTTGACGGCCAGAGTACCGCCAGGGCAAAAATCGTTCTGTACGTCGACAAGGATAAGCGCCGACTTGGAATCAAGCGTCATGGGAAATCCTCCAGAATGAAATTGATGAAGTTATTGTACATACAACACTAAGCTCTGTCAACCCCTATCACCTCTCTGATTGGAATGTTGGGAAAGCTCCTCTACAATTTAGGAGATAGGGAGGAATTGCATGGACCAAAATATACAAATCCTGCTGTACTTCGGTGCTCTCATGCTGTTGGCGACGATGGCAACTGTGAGCTTCTTGCTGTTTGCACGAAGAGAAGGGGCGAACAAAGATCGACACAAGCGGCTGCGTAAGCGCCCGGACGAGGAGGTGGCATCGGCTCCGCGTTCTGCCCAGGTACAACTTGTGTGGGCAGGGGAAGATATGCCGCTGATCTGGATGGTGGAAGGGCAAACCTATGCCCACCCCGATAGCATCAGCAGCCCGGAGCAGAGGGCCATTGTGGAGCAGTTCGTCAAGAAGCTGGGGGAGAGCTTGCCAGGGTTGCTTGTCCCTCGTCCCATCCCGGCCTCATCGGCACGTAAGAGAGAACCTACCGCCCCTGCAAAGGTTGTAGAGCCAGCCGTAGTACCCCCAACCGATGAGGCGGAGGGTCATGAGCAGGTTGATGAGGTGATTGAAGAAGCGCCGCCCGTTGAACCTGACAGTGATGAGACAGACAAGCCTACCATTGCAGAGCCGTCTGTGGCACCACCGTCCGCGCGGACGGTTTCGCCACGTCCGCGAACCTACGAAGAGATGATGGAATTGCCCTTTCTTGAGCGACTAAAAGCATCCTTCTTCGGCCCGCGTGAGCCTACCCCAGTGGACAAATTGAATCAAGCCGAGCGTCAGTTACTTCCAACCCTGCCGAAGGTCGATGATCTCAATACCATTCTTCAGAGCCGACTAGCACGACTGACCGACGCCCCTCTTGCGAGCATTCGCCCGACGACGCAAGGACTTCTGGAGATCATCGTCGATGGCAAGATTTATGAGCGCATCGACGATGTTCCAGATGAGCAGGTTCGGGCAACAATGCGCGAGGCGGTTCGAATCTGGGAGCAGGGAATGCAGTAGCACTCACTCTCTCCCGTGTTGAGCCACCACCTGTTGGAGAAGTAGAAGATCGTTCGGGAAAGAAGCAGAGCTTTCATCCAGGAGCAGCCGTGTGCGAAAGCGACTGGCGAGCTGCGAGGCGAGGGTATCCGCGTTGCTCAAGGAGCGGTAGCGCTGGAGAAAGCGGCGTGCCGACTCAACCTCATCGAAGTTCAGCTCCCTGAGGTTGGGGAGGCGCGGTTCCAGGAAGCGGTCATCCTCCACAGCGGTGTTTCGGATGCTCTGCAATTGCACAGCGGGACGCTCGTGGACGACGATGGTCTTGGCGGCGAAGTCACCGAGGCGGCGGGAGCGCTTGTCGATGAACATCACCAGCACCCCGAAACCATAAATGCCAGGGAGCAAGTCCACAATACGAACAATGTTGCGGATCGCGCTCTCGCTGAAGCCGATGGGATAGCCATCCTGGCGCACGGTGCGAATCCCGGCCAGCCGCTTTCCGGGGGTCTGACCATTCCAGATCAGCTCGAAGATGACATAATATCCCCAGAAGAGAAGAAAGCTCACCAGGATGAGAAGGGCAACGCCCCAGTTGCTGGCGAAGATGCCTATCTGCTGCTCCAGGATGGCTAGGATCAATGCCCCCGCGAAAAAGAGCATGAATTGGAGCAAAGCAATCGCCAGAGTATCCCAGAGCGCCGCGATGAAGCGAGAGCCGAGCCGTGCGATATCGTAATTAATCTCTATTTGTTCAGGTGTTTCGAAGCGTAGGTCGTCCATTGTTACATCCTAATGAGGGAATCATTAGATTCTACCCTCCTTCTTTGTCTCTTGACAAGGGGTCTGCCGATTTGTGAGAACAGTAACGCTTGAGATGGCCCACTGGCTGACCAGGGCGGAGGCGGCCCGGGGGCTGGAGATGCTGCGCGGGCGTGAGTTAGGCGATCACGCCGTGGTTGCCCGCCTGGGTGAGCTGCGCGGGCAGTACACCCC
>JACCSL010000232.1 GCA_013812995.1 Ardenticatenales bacterium
TGGCGGCGCTCTGTCAGTTCACGCAGATGGCCCCACCCATTCTCTACTACGGCACCGAGGTGGGCGTCACCCAGGAGCGGGACGTGCTCCAGGGAGACTTCGCCATCCTGGAGGAGGCGCGCCAGCCGATGCGCTGGGATACAGATCAGGATCGCACTCTGCTTGCCTTCTACCGCCGCCTGATTCACTTTCGCCGCGCGCATCCCGCGAGCTACCAGGGCACTCGTATCCCGCTCTGTGCGGACAGCGTTGGGCTCCTGGCTTATGCGCGGCAACACGCGAGCGAAACCGTGATTACGTCCCTCAACAACAGCGATGAGGCTCAGACTCTGACGCTCTCCCTGGCTCCGCTCGTTGCTCCGCCCACGCATTTCACCGATCTGGACGGAGCCCCCCACGCTGCCCCCACTGCGACCCTTCGACTGACCTTGCCCGCCCGCTCCGGCACCGTGCTGGTCGGACTTGTGTGAGCCTCCTACAAAAGGACCTTAAAATCTTGGTTGAAATCCACAATGACTTAAGTCCCTAAAATACATAAACTAATAGCCAACGATTCGTCATTGTCAGAACCGCACAGGAAGGAGTGAGCTTCTATGTACGGGGAGCGCCTCAGAATACCCAGCTACGCCAGTGTCCTGCACACTGCCCGCGCCTACGCTGTCGAACATCTAACAGAGCGCGGAAGCGTCGAGCGAGCCAACCTCACGGGGCTCGATCATCAGGACAATGGCTATCCTGTGTGGCTCGTCGAACTGGCGTTCAGCCAGTACATCGATGTCGTAACCCTACAGGTGGTCATGCAGGACGACGGCGCGCTCCGAGCGTCTCCCCTAGTGGAAGGATTCCTCGCCACCAAGTCTCAGGTGGCCGAGGCGTACCGCCTGCACGAGGTCCTACGAACCCAGGGCACCCTCCACGCTTACAGCTGATCTTTAAAATCAAAAAAGCCCCCTACCGAAACTTCGGTAGGGGGCTTTTATACTTGCAATCAAGAACATCTCAAGCAGATCATTTCTTGTCGGGAATCATTCCCAGCTTCTTCGCAAGCACATTGGCCTTGTTACCGCCCCGCCCAAGATCGCCCTTTTTGAACCCGATGGCCTCGGCAATCACCTTATCGCGCAGATTGCGGTATTGCCCATAATCACCCTTCTCGAAGAGGGCAGGGTTCTCAAGATCCTTCTCTATGTGATAGGGTCTTGCTATCTCGCCACTGAGTTCCTTCGCCTTCTCCTGAGTTGACTGACCGAACATCGCCATTCTGTCTTTTACCGATTTGCCGCCCCCATCACTGCCACCACCACTGGCTGTGTTCGTGGCGGTGAGACCGGGGTGTCCCACTCCGAACTCGAAACTATAGACTTTCTCGGGTTTTATCTTCTCGTCCAGCTTCCCTGTGGATTTATCAATGACAGAGCCTTCCGCTTCGTCCGCACTGAAATCAATCGCTGTGCTGTGAGCCAGCTCCATCAGGAACTTGTAGCGCGTTGATGTGATCTGCATCACGGGCTTGACCGTCCAATTCCCTTTTTCCTCCTTGTTGACGTCTCCGAGATCGAATCCAGCCTTCGTCTTGAGGGCGTGATTGAAGACGCGGCTGAAGGCATTGTCGGCAGCCAACTCGCCATTGACCGCTGAATCGAGGAGGAACTCCTTCAACTTCTCCAGTCCCTCCTCCGTCGTCAACGCCTCTTCGTCCAGATTGATCTGTGAGGCCAGGCGAATCATCTCCTCATCCTTGCCCTTGTACGAGGCCCCCTTGACACTGAAGAGGAACGTTCCATCTGGATCGCCTTTGCCACTGTTCAGTTCCTTCTTGACACTCCGTCGGCGGAGCACGATCTCGTTCTTCAACAGCGCCAGATCACCCTCTTGACTCTTGGTTTGCAAATCATAGTAGGTATCACTGTAGATTTTGGGGGTGTCACTCCCGCCCATATGACGAATGCCAAAATGCTCCCAGTATTCCGGGTTTGCCTTGAGCGCCTTCATTCGCTCGACGACAGTTGTAAATGGCCCCTGATCTACCATGAATTCGGATTCTGCTTCGAGGGTGGTAGCCATCTCCTTTTCTGCCTGAAGAATCTTGGAGAAGTGGTCGTACACGGGCCGCCCGGGAGCCATTCTCTCCCCCATGTTCCACTCGGTATTGCGTTGCTTTTCCTCAGAGTTTATCAAGTCCTCCAGGCTTATGGGCCGCAGGTTGACCACCCCAGAGCCTCCCTTCCTGCCCAGCCCACCGCTAGTGTGGTTGGCACCGTTAGAACTCTCGCCCTTATTGGCATACCATTGCGCCATCACGCCAAATTGTGGCTGTCTCTTGGCCAGTTCCTTACCGATTGCCTCGTCGTCGCCCAATTTTAGCAGGTCATTATGACCGAAGATCTTTGCGAGGCACCCGTAAGTATACGTTGCCTCGAACTTATAATAATTTTCGTCGAGGGTTGGTTCAAGGACGGTAACACATTCGGGTAAGGTGTCCTTTTTCTTCTCCAGCCAGATCGGGACCAGATCTTTTGGTATTCCTTCCCCTGGCTTCCCTATCTCCTTCGGTTTTACAATCCTTTTGGACATATATTCCGGATTGCACTTGATCTCTATTTGGAGCTTGATATCTTTTGCTCCTGGCACACCATTGACATCAATCCGGGCTGTTTCTCCAAATTTCAGGAACCCCTTTTCGGGCTCTGAGAGAGTCTTCCCCTCAGACGGTTTGGCCCAACTTGTCACCACGCTTGGCGTCTTGACCGCTTGAGCCTCACTTGACTTGCCGAGCGTCTCAAGCAGCTCGTCCGTCAAGAGTTCATTGGAGGCCTCTACCTTCTTTTCTTCCTTTTCACCGCTCTTCGTAGTCGGGAGCACCATCCATCTATCGACAACCGCTATCTCCTCCGATGTTTCTACATTTTGAAGCTTATAACCACCCCTGGTGCTCAAAACTGTGAATTGCACCCCAGGATACCGTATGGGTACTGTCACCGTGTCATTAACGGAGATACCCCGGTCGTCCGGGCCCTTCTCCTCCTCAACTTTGGCTTCCTCTTTAACTGGGGCAATATATTCTGTCACATCCCAATGCTTGAAAGTTACATCTTCCCAAGCATCCTCGTCGTGCTCCGTTTTACCCTTTTTGAGAACCTTAATGATGTATCCCCCTTTTCCCTCGTTTATCGCTTCTTTGATCTCATAGAAGCCTTGCTCAGGAAGGGGTCTGCCCGCGACTTTAACTTTCGTACCACCTACCATGCCTAATTTTCTCTGTACAAGTCGTCCCGCCGAGGCGTGATTCGCCTGCGGTAGCACCAGATTTTTGCTGACGGTTCCCTGGCCCATGGTCGCTGGCGTGCGGCTGATACTCTTGCTAGCACCCCTGCCGAATGCAACAGAGGACGGCATCGCACCGCCGCTCGGGCTGGATATCATACCGCTCATAGAAATGGAGGGAGGGAGGGAAGGGTGAGTCAAAAGCTGGCCGATGGCCTGATTTCCGATGGTGCGCTGAAGCTGCTGTACATCGCCGGAGGTCAGCGAGGAGGGATCCAGCCTGGCACGTTGGACCAGGTTTGTGGGGTCAACGTGCGGCTGGGCTAGCATGGCGGGAGCGTTGGTAGGTTTGGGTGAGCATTGAGTGGTATTGGTTGGGGTGCTGCTCCGTTTTGGCTCTGTTTCACCCATTGTCACTCTCCTTTGTCACTTATCAGACTCGGAATCGACAAGCTGTTAATCCACGAGCCCATCCACGATGGAAAGGTAGCGTGGGAAGATATCGGGGAGGGTGTGATGGAGGAGTGTCCCCAAGAGAATGAGCCCATAGCAAGAAAATTCGCTGATCGCTGTCAATAGCCTAGCTGGTTCTTCTGTGCAGACGTGCCTGGCCGCGCTGCAACATTCCCGGCGCTAAAGCTTCAGCCCCCCGGCGGGGGTGGTCCCACGGCACGCTTCACGCCTACAATGGATCAAGCACTATCAAAAATCCCGCGATACCGGGCGGGGGCCTCTTGAGTCGATTTAAAGCGTTTCCTCGACCTTCGGCTTCTCTTCCACGTTGCTCGACACTTCCAGTGCCTTATCCTGCTCCACCGCGACCTCTGCCACATCCAGGGCAATGACTTGAATGTTGGGCTTTCCATCGGGAATAGCCTCTGGGTAGACGAACTGGTTGTAGGGAACACCACCCGCCCTGTGCTGTTCATCCGACTGACGGACTTCCAGTCCTTGACCTTCTGCATGAAGGTAGCCATGTACGTCTTGATATAGTCGCTCTTGATGACCTCTTTGGCCAGCTCCGTTTCCGTATCAAGGTTTTCCTTCGACGCGATCTCGCCATAGCGTGGCGTGGCTTATCGCGGGAGCGGCACAGATGAACGACGATGTATTACTTTACTGCCCCGTTGGTGCTCGGCTTTAGCCATGGTAGCTCCTTCATCGTTCCTTATTATGGGAGTTTGGTCACTTATACAAAGTAAGGCTACGAGGGCTCCCATCATGACGAAGGAAAGGGGAGGAAAAACACCCCTGGGGGATGGCGTTCATTATAAGGAGAAGCGTTCTCCCCTGTCAACAGGCTAGTTGGCTCTTCGGTTATAAGAGTTTTTGGGCCTCTGTTGATACGTTCTCGGCGGTGAAGCCGAACTGTTCCATCAGTATCTCGGCGGGCGCGGAGGCACCAAAGCGCTCCATGCCAATCACCGTGCCATCCAGGCCAACGACCTGATACCAGCTCTGCGGGGCCGCCGCCTCCACCGCGACACGAGCGCGAACGGTCGGCGGGAGCACCGCATCGCGATAGTCGTCCTCCTGGCGCAGGAAGCGGTCCAGGCTGGGCATCGAGATCACGCGGGCGCGAATGCTCTGCTTGGCGAGGAGGCTCTGCGCGCCCACGCAGTGCTGTACCTCCGAGCCGGAGGCGATGAGCAGCACCTGCGGCTCCCCCTCGCAGTCGCTCAGGATATAGCCACCCCGGTCAACCCCCTCCCAGCTCTTTTCCTTGCTGCCTTCTAGCACAGGCAGATTCTGGCGTGAGAGGGCCATGAGCACCGGGCCGCCCCGGTGGGCGACAGCCACGCGCCAGGCGGCGCTTGTCTCGTTGCCATCAGCGGGGCGAATCACATCCAGGTTCGGGATGGCACGCAGGCTGGGCAACTGCTCGATGCTCTGATGGGTAGGTCCATCCTCCCCCAGCCCGATGGAGTCATGAGTCATCACGTAGATCGCGTGGACGTGGCTGAGCGCGGCAAGGCGAATCGAGCCGCGCATATAGTCGCTGAAGATCAGGAAAGTGGCTCCGTACGGCAGGAGCGCGCCGTGCAGGTACATTCCCGTCAGGATGCCGCCCATACCATGCTCACGTACACCGAAATAAAGATTGCGCCCCTCGTAGGAACCGCCGTGGGTGGGGTGCTGGAAATCTCCCATATCCTTGAGGAGGGTCTTGGTAGAGCCCGTCAGGTCCGCCGAGCCGCCGATGAGCTCGGGAAGGTGCGGAGCAATGGCGTTCATTGCCGCTCCGCCGTAGTTCCGCGTGGCATCGGCCTTGGAGCCCACCTCGTAGGTCGGCAACGCCTCGTCCCACCCCTCGGGCAGCTCTTCGGCAATCATGCGACGCAGCTCCTCCGCCAACTCGGGGTACTCGTCATAGTAAATCTCCCAGTGCGCCTCCCAATCGGCCTCCAAC
The DNA here is from genome assembly GCA_013812995.1 of Ardenticatenales bacterium. Taxonomy (GTDB): domain Bacteria; phylum Chloroflexota; class Anaerolineae; order Ardenticatenales; family Ardenticatenaceae; genus JACCSL01. The sequence continues at coordinate 5,675 of JACCSL010000232.1, forward strand.
TGCTCCCCCTGCTCGACGGCGGAGCGGTAATGCTCCAGCACCTCGCCGGGCACATAGAAGGTCTCCTCGGGCCAGCCCAGGTTGGCGCGCGTGGCCTTTGCCTCGTCGGCACCGAGCGGCTCCCCGTGAACCTTGGCGGTTCCGGCGCGGCCAGGCGAGCCATAGCCAATCACCGTCCGAGCCGCGATCAGCGAGGGACGCTCGTCATCGTGGGCGGCACGCAGTGCCGCCTCGACCTGGCCCACGTCCATCCCGTCGATCTTCTGGACGTGCCAGCCATACGCCTCAAAGCGAGCCGGGGCATCCTCCGTGAAGGAGCGGGTGGTAGAGCCGTCGATGGTGATGCTGTTGTCATCGTACAGGTAGATCAGCTTACCCAGCCGCAGATGGGCCGCCAGGCTGGCCGCCTCCGCGCTGATACCTTCCATCAGGTCGCCATCAGAGCAGATGGCATAGGTATGATGGTCGATGATCTCGTGACCGGGGCGATTGAAGCGCGCCGCCAGGTATCGCTCCGCGATGGCCATGCCGACGCCATTGGCAAAGCCCTGCCCCAGCGGCCCCGTGCTCACCTCGATGCCCTCGGCCAGGAAGTTCTCCGGGTGACCGGCGGTGTTGGAGCCCCACTGGCGGAAATTCTTGAGCTGCTCCATTGTCATCTCCTCGTACCCCGTCAGGTGAAGCAGGGAGTAGAGGAGCATCGAGCCGTGGCCCGCCGAGAGAATGAAGCGGTCCCGGTTGAACCAGTGGGGGTTGCGGGGGTTGTGGCGAAGAAACTTTGTCCATAGCACATAGGCCATCGGCGCGGCCCCCATCGGCAAGCCGGGGTGGCCGCTCTCCGCCTGGTTGACGGCATCAATGGCGAGGAAGCGAATGGTGTTAATTGCGCGCTGCGCCAGGGTCTGGTCGGTCATCGGGTCTCCTTGCACT
>JACCSL010000251.1 GCA_013812995.1 Ardenticatenales bacterium
GCTCTGCGCTGCTAGGCGGTGAAACGATTGGCTATTTGCGCATGATTGGCAGGAAGAGTTGTATCGGTGCCGACGCCTCTAGCAGGATACTGTCCGGGACGATGAAGGACTCGTTGCCCGCCGCGTCGCGGAACTGGATGTAGACCTGCTGTGGCCCCGGCTCGGCGTTTGGTAGGGTCCACGCCTTTTCCAGGGCTAGAGGCTCCCAGGGTGCGCCCTCCATCGTGGGATCGTTGGAGATACGCATCTCTACATCTCCGCTCACGTCGTTGAATTCCAACGAGAGCGCGTCTACCGCGTGGGCGGAAGACGATTGAGCTACGCCGGGTAGCGGTGTGTCGGTGGCGCTGATGTTCAGCACAACCTCGGCCTCGTTCGTGGCCTGCTCCCCATTGTTGATGAGCATGGTACCGCTTGGCGCATCCGGGTCCGCCTTCGGGGTGACCGCGACGGCCTCGCTGTAGTTGCTCTCGGCTGTCTCGGTGACGCCCGCCAGTGTCAGGTAGTACGTCTGGTCATTGATGAGGTTGGTCAGGGTGAAGTTGCCTGTGCGCCCGATGCTCTGCGATTGGCCGAGCTCGCCCGGCGTCGTGGAGACATAGAGCAGCATGTCGGTGTAGGAGAGCGGCCGCGTCCAGTGGACCAGGATGCGGGCGTTCAGCGCTCGGAATCCAACGTGCGTCAGGGTCAGGGTCTTGTCATCGCGCGGGAAGAGCGGGTCGCGCTGCCCACGGACCTCGGAGCCGTCGCGCTCGCCACCATTGTCGGTGTCCGCGTCACAGGGAATCGTACCCAGTTGGAGCTCCTGGAAGTTCGTGAGCCCGTCCCGGTCCGGGTCCTCGCGACTATCGTTGCGGTCCAGAGCGAGCTTGCAGCGGCGCTCCCAGTCGTCGGGCATCCCGTCCTTGTCGATATCGTTCCGCTCCGGCCCGTCGATCCAGAAGCCCCCTAGCCACTCGCGGGTGATATTCTCGCCGCTGGTCGGCTCTGGCAGGAAGGCCACGAGGCGAACGTTGTAGCTGCCACCTACGCTCGTCGCGCCGTAGAGGCCGCCGTAGATGCCATCGCCCGCGCCACCGTCCGTGTGGAGCCCGTCATCCCGCAGAATCACGAAGCTGGAGCCGGTGGGCTTCTCGATCAGGGCCGCGACGTTGGCCCCAGGAATCGCACCGCCCCGGCCAAGCAGTGTCGCCACGATGGGAACGGTGTCGCCCGCGACGCCCTGGTTCGCCACGATGGGCTCCAGGAAGCGCCCCTGAAGGCGAATCTCGGACTCGGCGGAGCCGTTCATCATCACATCGTAGGGCCCGCCCGCCACTTCCTCGGCCGTCTCGACATCATTGGCATCGGTCCGGCATATGACGACGTAGTAGCGGGTTCGGATTTGCCAGACCCCTTCGGCCGGGTTCGGGATGAACACGACATCATCGTACGGGGAGTTGCGCACGTCCCAGTCCGTTGGTGTCATCGTCGAGCGCGGGCTGATCGGAATCCAGCCCTGCCGAGGATCGCCGCCGGGCGGCAGGATTTCGACATCGCGCTTGTCGCTGCACGAGCCGCCGAAATCGCCCTGCTTGCTGGCGACGACGAAGCGCAGCGTGGTGATGCTCTTGTCCACGAACTGGCTCGTTGTCCGCCAGGTGGAGTAGGGAACATCGGTGTAGTTTATGTGGAAGAGGCGCGAGGCATCCTGCCCCTTCGTCTCCAGGTAATCGTAGACATCGTCCAGGGCCAGCGGCCCGGGCAGCGCGGCGACGGCCAGCCGCGTGACCATCTCTTCCGGCATCCCTTGCGCCCGCGCCTCGTCAGCCTGCTCGGCGCTGAGCCGCGCGAGCGCGCCACCCGAGGTGGCTACGAAGCGGAAGGTGCCACCCGTATCTGCCGCGATCTGGGCCATGAGCGCCCCAGGGGCCTCGCCGGAGAAGGCGATGGTGTCGATAATCACGCCCGACTCAATGAGTTCCGTGCGGGCCGTGCTGTAGAGCGGATTGACATTTTCCTCCCCATCGCTGAGCAGGATGATGTGCTTGGGGTTGAGCCCAAACGGGGCCGCCAACAGCTTGTTTTTAGCATCCAGGAGGGCTGCCGTAATGGGTGTCCAGGCGCGCGCCGTGATCAGATTAACGGCAGCCTTGGCCGCCGAGATCGTTCCCGCTCCCGTGACATCCGTGCGGCCAAGGCGTGTCTGAATGTCCAGCGGACAGTTACCATCGCCGCCGGGAAGCCCACAGCCCGCCGGGGAGTCGATGGCAGAGAAGTCTGTTACGAGGATGCGGTCGCCCACGCGCAGGAGGTCAGCCAGGACCGTCCCAGCCTTCTTCGCGTTGACCAGCCGCGTGCCCTCACCGATCACATCCTCGGTAGACATCGAGCCCGAAGCATCGAAGACCAGCGCGAAGTCGGTGTTGCCAGGGTTGACATACAGCAGCGCGTCGGTCTCGGTGTCGCAGATGGTGCTATCGAGACAGATTTCCAGGTCTATTAGGGTGGTGCCAGCGGGTTTGACGGGTGGCTGCATGATCACCCAGTATTCCTCGCCCACTTCCTGAAAGGAGCCGGGGATGAAGGTGATCGCATCGCCCTCCGCATCCGCCGAGAACGAAGAGGCGGGCAGACCACGCACCGGGCTACCATCACTGCTCGTCACCTTGAAGCGCGCCAGGAAAGCAAGGGGGCTGGCCGGTTCGCCCACCCACGCCCGGTTACTCTGCCGGGGTTCCAGGATATTCAGCGTGGGGGTGGTGCAGGTGAAGCTGACGTCAAAGGTGCCGGACGTCTCGAAGGCGTTCACCCCCGCGACGATGCGATTGTGGACCCCCGCGCCCGCGAAGGTGCGGCTGAAGTCCTCGCCCATCCACGCCGAGCGGCTGACGCTGGTGGGCGCGACGGTGTCAGCCGCCATCAGGTTGATGCCCAGGTTGCCCCCCACCGCCGCGTACATCCGGGGAGTCAATGCCAATCCAGCAGGAGCCAGAGGAGGCCCAATAGGCAATCCCGCTCCAGCCAATCCCGTCTTCCATCTGGATGTTGATGTTGTTCCCGCAGCCCGTATCATACGGGTGGCGACCAAAGATCGTGAAGAAGCGCTCCCAGGCCTCGCGACCCCAGTCTGCGACCTGTTGGGCCTGGGCGTCCGTGTCGATCCAGTGCTCAAGCGTCACGGAACTGCCATCGACCATGCGGGTGGCCGTCGTGGCATTCTGTGTGTACCAGACGGTGATTGTTTTGTTGGTACCACCGACCGTAAAGGACTCGACGACGCATTCATCGAGCAGGATGCCATCTATCGTTGGACCGCCCGTGCAGGGGGCCGCAGCGTTTGTATGGTGATCGTGCGTGTGGGTGTGGGGCTCGGAAGGTTGCGCAAGCGCATGGGGTGGGGTGAAAACAAGGCTCACCGCCAGGAGAGGCAGGAGAAACAACAGGAGGAAGCCTGCCAGGCTTCGGGAAGAAGAGGGTATACGCATTAAGGAGTTCTCCTCGATATACATGGGAAGGGAGTCAATGCCAGTACAATGTCTCCACATGGATATAAGGGGGCCACTGCCCTGTCTGGTCCAGGTAAGGGGTGCAATGGATGTGAGCAACGATGTTGACCGGATAAAGAGGATCGGGTACACCTCTTTTGGGTAGAACGCTACCCGCCTCAAAAATAGCGTAAGGCCGCGCAAGTTGCATGTCCCAAATGTCTCACTTATGCTGGGCAAGAGATCCCTTTACCCTGGCCGCTGGCCCAATGGTATCTTCTTCTTTAGAACATAATTTCTGCTAAACTACCCCCTATGAACCCATTACCTCTTGACCGCGTCGATGGCACCGTCATCGCTGTCCGCTTCAGCAGTGAAAATTTCACCGTGGCGTCCTTCCGCCAGCACAATGGTCGCGAGATCAGCATCGTGGGCGACCTGGCTGCCATCGAGGAAGGGCAGAGCCTCTCGCTCTACGGGCGAGAGAGCCGCCACCCCAAGCACGGGCCGCAGTTCCGCGTGGAATATTTCCATACCTACCTGGAGCAGACGCGCGAGGGGATTCGTCGCTTCCTTCTCGCCGAGGTTCAGGGCATTGGCCCCGCCTACGCGGAGCGGCTCATCAGCTACTTCTACCCGCTCTACGGCGCGGAGATGCTGGAACGCCTTCAGGAAAAACCCGATCAACTCCATGAGGTGCCGGGGCTGGGCGAGGCCCGCATCCACGCCATCACCGAGGCGCTCCACGAGCACTACGGCAGCCGCCAACTCCTGCTGAAGCTCTATGAGGCGGGCGTCTCTACCATGCTGGCGCGCACGATAGCCCGCACCTACGAGGAGCGGGGCGTCGATCCGCTGCGCATCTTTCTGGAAACCCCCTACCAGATGGTCCACGATGTGCCGGGGCTCGGCTTCGAGACCGTGGACCGCCTCGCCCGCCAGCGCGGTCTGCCGCTGGACGACGAGGGGCGAATCCAGGCCGCTATCACGCACCTTCTCCTCCGCGCCTACCAACAGGAGGGACACCTCTGCCTGCCGATGGAACCTCTCTTCGAACAGTTGCAGGAGATGGTTCCGCTAGAGAATGGAGATACCATCGGGGCCGCGCTGGAGGTGCTGCGAAATCAGGGTTACCTCCAGATCGTCTCGGTGGAGGAGGAGCTTGTCTTCTACCTGCGCCAGCCCTGGCGCGTCGAGGAAGGGCTGACCACGCAGATTCTGCGGCTGCTCGACGCACCCATCACGCCTCTTCGCCACTTCGCGCGAGAGCCGGAGCGCGTTCGCCAGGCCGCAGAGGATCGCGCCGGGATTACGCTGGACGCCACGCAGCGCGCTGCCTTTGACCACGCGCTGCAACGTGGCATCTGCATTATTACGGGCGGGCCGGGCACGGGGAAATCCACGCTGGCGCGGCTCATCGTAGATGCCTGGGAGGAGGGTGGACTGAAGGTGAAGTTGGCAGCGCCCACGGGCCGCGCGGCGCGCCGTCTGGCAGAGACGACCGGGCGTGAGGCAACCACCATTCACCGGCTACTGGAGTGGCGCGAGGGGGAGTTTCAGCGCAACGAGGAGGAGCCCATTGAGGCGGAGACGCTGCTCATCGACGAGAGTTCCATGCTGGACGCGCCGCTGGCCTGGTCGCTCTGCCGCGCCATTCCCTCCGGTTGCCGCGTGCTCTTCATGGGCGATGTGGACCAGTTGCCAAGCGTTGGGCCGGGGAACGTCCTGCATGACCTCATCCGCAGCACCCGGATTCCCGTCGCCCGCCTGACCCAGATTCACCGGCAGGATCTCTCGCGCGAGAATCTGATCGTCAACCTGGCGCATGCCATCAACAACGCGCCGCCCGGCAAGCCGATTCCGGGCGGCCTGGTAGTCGCCCGCCGCCCCCAGGATGGCAACGTCTTTCTCTTCGACACGCGGTTGCCCTGGGCACGTTGCACC
>JACCSL010000323.1 GCA_013812995.1 Ardenticatenales bacterium
GGGGTGGGCCTTCTGCGGCTCGCTGGGCAGCGAGCGGCGGCGCGAGTACACGATGGTCGGCGATGTGGTCAACCTGGCCGCGCGCCTGATGCAGGCGGACACCGATGATGCACCCTTCCTCTGCGACGAGGCAACCCAGCAGGCAGCCCTCTCCCGCTTTACCTTCGCCCCGCTGCCACCGATGAACCTCAAGGGAAAGACAGAGCCGGTTTCCCTCTACCGGCCCCTTGGCAAGATTCCCCACGTCATCCGGCCCCAGACGGCCCTGGTGGGGCGACGGGCCGAGCGGACCATTCTGGTGGGACGGGTACAGGCTCTGTTCCGGGGCGCGGGCGGAGGAACGATCCTCCTGGAAGGCGAGGCTGGGATCGGCAAGAGCCGCCTGCTGGAACTGGTCGTCCAACACGCCGGGCTGATTGGGCTTCCCTGCCTGGTCGGGGTCGGCGATGCGGTAGAGCGAGGCACCCCCTATCACGCCTGGCGACCCCTCTTCCGACGGTTGTTTGGCAAAGCGGGCGCGCTGGAGCAGCTCGCACTTGGCCCGGAATACGTCCAGCGCTTTCCCCTGTTGAACAGTATTCTCCCGCTGGACCTACCAGAGAACGAGATAACCCTTCAACTGAGTGGGCAGACGCGCGCTGACAACACCCGTGACCTGCTGCTGCACCTTCTGGAGCAGGTGCTGGCATCCCAGGCGCAACCCCTCCTGGTGGTCATGGAAGATGCGCACTGGTTGGACTCGGCCTCCTGGGCGCTGCTGCTGGCGCTGACGCATCGCATTGAGCCCATGCTTGTGCTGCTTGCCCTGCGCCCCCTGGCCGATCCTCCTCTGGAATATCAACTGCTGGCAGAGGTAGCGAGCACCCAGCGGCTTCGCCTGGAGGCACTGTCCAAGGCGGACAGCGTGACCTTGATTCGTCAGCGCCTGGGGGTGTCGGATGTCCCCGAGGCGGTGGCAGAGCTGATTCACCAGCGCGCGGAGGGGCGTCCATTCTTCAGCGAGGAGCTCGCCTATGCCCTGCGCGACAGCGGGCTGCTGCGAATCGTGGCCGGGGAATGCCAACTCGACTCTGACATCGAGGCCCTGCGGGCGCTGGCCGTGCCCAACACGGTGCAGGGCACCATCACCAGCCGCATCGACCAACTCCTACCCACCGAACAGTTGCTCCTCAAGAGCGCCAGCGTCATCGGGCGGGCCTTTTCCTTCGAGCTGCTGAACGACCTCTATCCCATCCAGAGCGACAAAGCCAATCTGGTTAGTACCCTGGAGCATCTGGTCCAGTTGGATATCCTTCAGGTGGACCCCGCGCAGCCCCAGGGGTACCTGTTCAAACATGCCATCACCCAGGAGGTCGCCTACAACCTGATGCTGTTCGCCCAGCGGCGGCAGCTGCACCGCGTCGTGGCCGAATGGTACGAGCAGCACACGCCGCCCGACGATCTGGACAACCTCTACCCACTGCTGGCCCATCACTGGCGCAAGGCGGGCGTGCAGATCAGAGCGATCTACTATCTGGAGCAGGCCGGAGAGCAGGCCCTGCGCGAGGGAGCCTATCAGGAGGCCGCCTACTTCTTTGAGGAGGTGCTGGAGGAGGCGCGGGAGGAGCTTAGTGTGCTACAGCGTGCGGGCTGGGAGCGTCAGCTGGGCGAGGCGTACTTCGGGCTGGGGAAGCTGGCCGCGAGCCGGGCGCATCTGGAACAGGCGGTCGCGCTCCTGGGCTGGCAGGTGCCAACGTCCTCCTCCCACTTGACCTTCAACCTGCTTCGTCAGGCGGGGCAGCATCTCGCGCACCACCTGCGCTCCGAGCGCGGGGGAGTAGAAGAAGATGAGCGGGCGCGGCTGGAGGGGGCGCGGGCGTATGAGCGGCTCGCCTCCATGCACTACTGGGCCAACGAGCGCCTCCCCACACTGCACGCGGTACTCAATATGCTCACGCTCGCTGAGCGCAACACACCCACCCCGGAGTTGGCTCGTGCCTATGCGAACATGTGTCTGGTCGCCGGAACGTTGCCCCTGCACCCGCTCGCCGAATCCTATCGCAAACGCGCCAAGAAGATCGCCGGGGAACTTGGTCAACTTTCCTCGCTGGCCTGGGTCCTGCTGGTGACGGGCAGCTACGCCATTGGCGTGGGCCAGTGGCAGAGCGTGGAGGAAGATGTGGGCGCGGCGGTGGAGCTGTACCAGCGGCTGGGGGATCAGCGCGGCTGGGGAGACAGCCTGGTGGTGCTCGCCTACGTGGCTTACTTCCAGGGAGACTACGATCAGTGGCGTCGCCGCTCCGACGAGTTATACCGGCTGGCGCGGCGCAGCAACAATCGCCAGCATCAGGGCTGGGCGCTGGTCGCG
>JACCSL010000329.1 GCA_013812995.1 Ardenticatenales bacterium
GCAGAGTATCCCATAATAATTTACTTTTTAGCACTTTCGTTTACGCGAAACCAGAGTGATAGAGCTGTTCGGAGAGCAATTTGACGAGTTCGGTAGAGAGAGAAACGGTGAGAATCCCCGCCTCTTCTCCGATGGTGGAGAGGGTCTCCGACAACAAGCCCTGTGTGCGTCTCATGGTGGCGTCCTTTGCCTGCATCTCTGGCTGAGTTTGATCCATTCTACTATCAAGGTGCGACGAGGGGCGAAAATGGTTTTGAGGCAATGGACCGTTCGCGCCCCCGTGGTAGAATCTCTTATCCCACAGAGCAAGAAGCGAAGGATGAGTCATGGCAAAACTGGTGTTGTTGGATGGACATTCTCTGGCATACCGCGCCTACCACGCGCTACCGGAGGAGATGGCAACGACGAGCGGTGAGCAGACCAATGCCACCTTTGGCTTCACCTCCATGCTGCTGGAGGTGCTGGAGCGGGAGAAGCCGGAGTACATCGCGGTGGCGTTTGACCTGGGGAAAACCTGGCGGCACGAGCGCTATGTGGAGTACAAGGGCCATCGACTCAAGGCCCCCGACGGGATGCATGACCAGATGAGGCGCATCCAGGAGATGGTACGCACCTTCAATATTCCTATCTTCACTGCAGCGGGCTGGGAGGCAGATGATGTGCTCGGCACGCTGGCGCGGCAGGCAGAGGAGCAGGGCGCGGATGTCGTGATCGTCACGGGCGACACCGATGCCCACCAGCTCGTCACCGAGCATGTGTATGCCCAGACAAGCGGCTTTCGCTTCAGGGAGTTTACCACCTACGACCCGGATGCTATCCGGGCCAAATACGAGTTGGACCCGCGCCAGTTGATCGACTATAAAGCACTTCTGGGGGATACGAGCGACAATATTCCTGGTGTAGCGGGGGTGGGGAAGAAAACTGCGACAACGCTTGTCCAGCAGTATAGCTCTCTGGAGGGGATCTATGAGCATCTTTCCGAGATCAAGGGTGCGATGCAGAAGCGGCTGGAGGCGGGACGAACCGAGGCCTTCCTGAGCAAGGAACTGGTGACCATCGACCAGTACGTGCCCGAGATCAGCCTCGATCTGGAGGCGTGCCGCACGCGCGACTTTGACCGCCGCGCCGTCCTGACCCTTTTCCGCGCGTTACAGTTCACCTCGCTGATCGAGCGTATCCCCGAGGCGGAGCGTGAGAGCCCGCCACCCCCGTCCCTGCAACCCGAGATCAAGACACACTACTGCCTCGTCGCCGGTCGGGCAGAGCTGGACACCCTGGGGCGTGCCATCGCCGCCGCCGAGGCAGTCACGCTGGACACGGAGACGGACAGCCTGGACGCGATTCGAGCCAACCTTGTGGGACTTGCCATCGGGGTGGGACCGGGCACAGGCTACTATCTGCCCCTGGGTCACCGTGCTGCGCTGCCAGAAGGGCAGCTGAGCCTGGATCAGGAACCCCCCACGAATCCGCACAATCTTTCTCTGGATGAGGTGCGAGAGTGGCTCAACCCGCTCCTGGCGCGCCCTGGCCTACAGATTTACATGCACCACGCCAAGTTCGACCTGGAGGTGCTGCTATGCCACGGTTTCGTCATTCCGGCTGTGCATCACGACACAATGCTCGCGGCGTGGCTCATCAATCCTGGTTTCTCTCAACATCAGGGTCTCAAAGAGCTGGCGCGGACCCTGCTGGGCGTCGAGATGACGGAGATTACGGAGCTGATCGGGAAGAAGGGGAAAAATCAGATCACGATGGACCTCGTGCCCGTCGAAAAAGCCTTCCCCTATGCCTGCGCCGACGTGGACATGACCAGCCGCCTCGTTCCACTGCAAGTGCCACAACTCAAAGAAATGGCGCTCTACGATATCTTCCATGATGTCGATATGCCTCTGGTGAGTGTCCTGGTGACGATGGAACGACATGGCGTTGCCTTCGACCCGGCCGCGCTGAACGAGGTGCGTGAGCGACTCCACGCACGGATGGGCGAAGTCGAGCAGGCGATCTACGGCCATGTGGGCTACGAGTTCAACATCAACTCCACCCATCAACTCTCGGAGGTGCTCTTCGACAAGCTTGGGCTGGACAAGCGCAAGAGCAGCAAGACCAAACATGGACACTACTCCACCGCGGTCAACGTGTTGGAGGCGCTTGAGGGGGAGCACGAGATTATCCCGCTGCTCATGGAACATCGCACCATGCAGAAACTCCTCTCAACCTATGTGGACCAGCTCCCCACGATGATCAACCCCGATACACACCGCATTCACACCGACTTCTCCCAGACATCGGCGGAAACGGGACGCTTGGCCTCGCTGAAGCCCAATTTACAAAATATTCCCATCCGCACTGACATAGGCCGCGAGATTCGTGGTGCCTTCATCGCGCCGCCGGGCGAATACCTGCTCTCCATCGACTACTCGCAGATCGAGCTGCGCGTCCTGGCCCACCTCAGCGAGGACGCAGCCATGATCGAGGCATTCCAGCGCGGCGAGGACATCCATGCCGCCACCGCCACGCGCCTCTTCCACATCTCGCTCACGGAGGTGACGAAGGATCAGCGGCGAATTGCCAAAATTATTAACTATGGGCTCCTCTTCGGCATGAGCGCCTTCCGCCTCGCCCGTGAGGCAAGCCTTTCCTATGCTGAGGCGGACGAGGTACTTCATGGGTACTTCCGCAGTTTCCCTGCCATCCAGGGCTACCTCGACGGTATCATCTCAGAGGTCATCCAGAAGGGGTACGCGGAAACCATCATGGGGCGGCGGCGCTACTTCCGCGTGCTTCAGGAGAACCCCAACTCCAACACGGGGCGCGCCGAGGAGCGCGCCGCCAAGAACCACCCCATCCAGGGCAGCGCCGCCGAGATCATCAAGGTGGCGATGATCCGCATCCACGACGCGCTGCACAAGCGCGGCCTTCACACGCGCATGGTGCTTCAGGTCCATGACGAGTTGCTCTTCGAGGTGCCGGAGGCGGAACTCCAGGAGGCCGTTGCCCTCATCACCTCCATCATGACCAGCGCCATGACCCTCAAGGTTCCGCTCCAGGTAGATGCCAAGGTTGGCCTGAACTGGCAGGAGATGGAATCCATTGAGGAGTTTTTGGAGTAGCCCCCTCTCTTGCATCTGCGCACACTTGGCATTACCCTCATAGAAGCCCCGTGATGTGATAGAGGTTCGTTGATGGCCCACACGCTGAAACCCGTACTCCCAGGTGACGCCTTCTTTTTGCTCCGCCCCACGCCTGTCGAGGCGCGGGCGATGAGGATCGTTGCCATGCCCCTGAGCGCCGAGTTTGGCGGCGTCGTGGCGGATGAGTTTCACCTGACGTTGCAGCGGGCGAGCGGGATTGCGCCCCAATACTGGGAGCCGCTGCTGGGGGAACTGCACAGTGTCATGCAGAACTGCCGCCCCTTCAAGCTGGAAACGGTGGGGCTGTGGCGCTTCTTCAGCCAGTTCCGGCAGAACAATGCCCTGTTCTGGACCATGCGAACCACCCCTGCGTTGCTGGAGATGCGTCAATCCCTGGACACCGTGCTACTCAAGTACGGAGCCACCCTCTCCCCCTGGCCCCTGGCCGAGTGGAAACCTCATACCCTCGCGCTCCAGAACGTCCAGGGAATCCCGAGTGATCTATCGCTCCCACCGGGGATTCCTCGCCCCTCCTTTACTGTCCATGAGCTGTGGCTGAGTGTCTACCAGCCCTGGGGCGGCTTCGTGGACCATCCCATCATCATCTTCGACCCCGATGCTCAGGAAATGGATCCGCCGCCAACTACCCCCAGCTAGACATGCTCTGCAAAGGCTTTTCTCCTGCGGCAACGGCGGGAGCTCTGGCGCAAGCCAGTCTACCACCATCAAGGTACTGATCGGGAATCTTACCGCCACCTTGAGCCGCACGCAGGTGCTTGGCTTCACACTCTGGCAAGAGCGCGGTAAACTCACGCATCGTATTTGATGACAAGATTTCAACCTTGCGCCAACGCTGTTTAGGCACCAAAATCATCAGCGTGCGATTTCGTGATCCCCCATCCACAGCCAGGCCACCACGTAGGGCAGCGGTATAAACGTCAGACCCCTTGGAGAGCATATGTCAAAAATCATCTCGATTCACTCCTTTCGAGGAGGAACAGGCAAATCCAACACAACGGCGAATGTGGCAACGCTCCTGGCAATGGAGGGTAAGCGCGTCGGTGTGATTGACACGGATATCCAGTCGCCAGGCATTCACGTTCTCTTCGGGCTGACCGAGGAGGACATGCGCCACTCGCTCAATGATTATTTGTGGGGCAAGTGTGACATCAAACAGGCAGCTCATGATGTGACCGCCTCGCTCCGCGCCGCCATCCCCGGTAAGGTCTTCCTGATTCCGGCCAGTATCAAAGCAGGGGAGATCGCGCGGGTGCTGCGGGAAGGGTATGACCCTGGTCTGCTGAATGACGGCTTCCAGGATCTGGTCGAAGACCTGAGCCTGGATGTCTTGATGATCGATACTCATCCCGGTCTGAACGAAGAAACCCTGCTTTCCATTGCCATCTCCGATGCCCTGGCCGTGATCCTGCGCCCGGACCAGCAGGATTATCAGGGAACGGGGGTCACCGTCGAGGTGGCGCGCAAACTTGGTGTGCCACGCATGGTGCTCGTCGTCAACAAGGTTCCCTCCTCTTTTGACTTTGAGCGCATCCGTGCCCAGATGAAGCAGATTTACAACTGCGACGTTGCTGGCGTCATGCCACACTCCGACGAGATGATGACACTCGCGAGTGCTGGAATCTTTGCTCTGCGCTATCCCGAGCATCCCGTCACCCAAACCCTGAAAGAGATAGCAGCCCAGTTGATGGCCTAGATCGCGAAACAAGCACAAAGGGGGACTCATGGGGCGAACAGCGCGGAGCAGAGCAGAGGAAGTCGGGATCACCCCACTGGATTTGCTGGACCTTCCTCTACCCTTGCGTAAATTGCTCATCCTGCTCTTGCGCCGAAGAGAGATGAGTTATGAAGAGTTGCAGGCGGCCACCACTCAGTTCGGCCCGGAGGAACGCCTCAATTCGACAGAATTAGAGGCGGCCCTGGCGGGGCTGATGGAGCGGGGATGGCTCCTTCGCCAGGGGGAGCACTACCGGGTCCATTTTCGTCGCCTGGATAGACATATTCCTGCCGAAAGTCTCTGGCGCACCGTCGAGCAGCCCAACCCGACAGCCCCGCCCCCCATAGACGACTAGGCCATTTTATGCGCCCGGCACTCCTGATACGTCGTCTCAGTCGTCTTTTTCGCATCCGGGCAGGAGAGGGGGCTCTTGTCTTCTTGTTGGGCTTTCTTCTTATGGGCAATTCCTTTGCCCTGGAAGTCTCCGATGTTCTTGCCATCAGTGGCTTTTTAGATCAGGTGGGGCTTCAGGGGCTCCTTGTGGTCTGGGTGATCGATATGCTGTTGATCATCCTGACCGCAGGGCTCCAATCACTCGTGGTGGATCGCTTCCGGCGAACCCAGATTATGCAGTGGATGTGCCTGGTTCTGGCGCTGGTTTACCTGCTGCTGCGTTTCCTCTTTCTCATCCCCTCCCTGGCATGGCTGAACTACTCCCTGCTCTATCTGTTGAGCGATCAGCAGTGGCTCTTCTTCCCGCTGGTGTTCTGGGTGATGGCGAATGACATCTTCGATGTGGCCGGAGCCAAGCGCCTCTTTCCGCTCATCGCGGCAGGCGGGCTGCTGGGACGGGTGGCGGGGCTCCTGGTGGCGGCTGCCGCGCCGACAGTGTTTGGGTGGCTGGGCTACCCCAGCGCGGCCCTTTTGTCGGTCAATAGCCTGATTTACCTGGGGCTTTTTTTTCTCATCTTGTGGAAGGTGCCCCGTACGGCGTTCCGCGACTCTTCCTACCACCGCCTGCCCATGCGCGAGACGCTGGCCGAGGGGCAGGAATTCATCCGCAATGTCTCCTCGTTCAAATATCTGACCTTTTCCTTGGTTGCAATGGGACTGGCCCTGACTATTATTGAGTATCACTTTCTGGCAGTTTCCCATGCGGCCTACGAGCAGGCGGATCGCTTTCAGACCTTCTACAGCCTGTACCGCCTGGGGGAGACCCTTCTGGCCGTTGCCATTCAAGGGTTTATCACGAGCCGCCTGATTGATCGCATAAGTCTGAAAAACAGCTTCCTGCTCTTGCCAGCCACCTCTCTGGTAAGCATCACCTGGATGCTGGCGATTCCAGGGATCCTCAGTGGGACTGGTGGGCGACTGATTTCTCGACTTGTTATGAGTACAATAGATGAATCAGCCCGCAAAGCGTTCCAGGGTCTGGTACCCGAAGCACGGCGAGGGCGAGTCAGCATGTTCATGGACAGCTACCTCTTCGCCATTGGCACCATTTTGGGCTCTCTTATCCTAGCCGCCATCATCTTTATCGCCTCAAGGAACCCGGAACTGTCCTCCCCCAGAACCTACTTGATAGCAGCCTTTCTGGTAACACTGGGGGCGGTGGGGCTTGTGATCAAGATGCGGCAAAACTACGATATGAGTCTGCTCAATTGGAGGCTAACCCGGCGGCGACGGGGTACCAGCACTCTGGACAGATTGGATTTCTAGCCATGCAGTTCACACCTGCGCTTCTAGCAGAGGCCCTCATAACGGTTCACGATGTGACCTCGGGCAATGTTCAGCGCCTCCAGCCGATGCTCTCCTTGTATAGAGCGCTTTTTCCGGATTATCTGTATTATCTCCCTTACCTTCAGGAATTGGCGTACCGTCCTGCGACCGCGGACCAGCGCTTTGTCGAGCATCAATGGTTCATCGAGGTAGGCGGCCAGGCGGCGGGGCTTATCAATTTCACCTATGTGCCCGCGCGCGACTGCGGCTTACTCATGGAATTGGGCGTTCATCCCTCGTTTCGCACGGCGCAGGTAGGAACCTACGCCCGTCTGTCTGAATTTATGATCGTCTCCGCCGTGGCGCAGCTACGGGCGGATGCCGAGCTTCAGGGGCGGCCCACCCC
>JACCSL010000342.1 GCA_013812995.1 Ardenticatenales bacterium
TCGTCGATGGAGATGGATCAGCTCATTTCCTGATGACCAAGAATGTTTCCCCATTCCCTCGAAACTTGTGGGACTGGGACAACTAGAAAATGTACGATGTTGGACTACCAATGGATAAAGTCGAGCTGAGGGTTGGTTGAAATATGAGGTGGTGCAGAGCTAACTGGGGCTGGAGCAGGCACATTTCATGCTAGCGTGTTGAGGATAAATTGAATCATACCTAACGAGGAGGTGCAGGGTGTCGAGAGCGGTCGATATGCTGGTCGCAGAGGCGCTGGGATGGAGCCTCGCTCCGGGGGTAAAAGAGTCGCACGAGGGAGAGATGCTCAACCCCGTGCAGCAGCATGATATTGTTCCGGCCTACTCGACCGATTGGATGGAGGCCAGCGTGCTCCTCCAGGAAATGGCGTTGAGCTTCGAGGGGTGCTCTCTGGAATACATGCGCGACGGACGGGGCTGGCTGGCCCGCTGGCGCTTCAAGATGAAAACCAACCGCTCTGCCAAAGCCGGGGATCGCGTTGTCACCTACGCCGATACCCCCACGCTCGCCATTGCCATCGCCTACGCACGCCACAAGGGCATGGACGAGGAGCGCGTGCAGGCCGTGCTGAACCAGCTCGCCCCCGAGGGGTAAATCCCACATTCCCCGCCGCCCCTCCGGGCGGCATTTTTATTGTTGACTCGCGAATCAATCATGGGTATACTGTTGATTGATCGGCCAATCAACGCTGGAGAGTCTGATGCCGCCTCGTGACGAGCAGGAATTCGAGAATCGCCGACAACACATCATCAACGGAGCACTGCGCGTCTTTTCGCGGAAGGGCTTTGAGAAGGCGACGAATCGCGACATTGCGGAGGCAGCGGGGATCGGGTCGCCGGGGTTAATCTATCACTACTTCAAGGACAAGCGGGATCTATTCCAGCAGGTGATTGAGGGGCGCATGGAGTCACTCCAATTGCTCAATCACAGCGAGGCGTTGATGGAGCTACCCCCAGAGGAGGCCCTATCCCGCCTGGCGATGTCCTTCCTCAACACGATGTCCGATCCCACCGCTGTCTCGCTCTTCCGGCTCATCCTGGGTGAGGCGCTTCGTCACCCCCAGCTGGCGGCTCTCCTCAACTCCATCGGGCCGGGGCGCGTCTTTGCCTTTCTGGAACGCTACCTCGCGCGGCAGATGGAACTGGGCCTCATGCGGCAGATGGACCCGGGGGCCGCCGCGCGCTGCTTCATGGGGCCGCTCATTGCGTACATTCTAACAGGTCAGATTTTCCCCCAGCGCGATGCCGAGACGCTCAGCCGCGAGACGATGGCCAACACCGCGGTGGAGGTGTTCCTGCGGGGGATGGAGCCGCGCTAGACCAACAAGTCGTTTTTTTACCTCTAACTTTGATTGACCAGTCAATCAAAACACCTGTTCGCCTGGAGGGATGATGGTGAACCCACGTTTATGGTCCTTGATCAAGAAGGAATTCATCCAAATTTGGCGCGACCCACGCACGTTGGCGCTGACCTTCGTGATGCCCGTCATCCAGCTCTTCCTGCTGGGGTATTCCGCAACCAACGATGTTCGCAACGTGCCGCTCGCCGTGTGGGACCAGGACAAATCCGCTGCCTCGCGCGGGTTGCTGGCCTCGTACCGCGCCGCCGAATACTTCCATCTAGATTATGAGGTAGAGAGCGAGGACGAGATGCGCGCCCTCGTGGAGTCGGGCAAGGCGCGCGCGGCCATTCTCATCCCGCCCGATTATGGCGACCTGATTGCCAGGGGGCAGGGGGCGCAGGTTGCGTTCATCATTGATGGCTCGGACCCGACCGTGGCGGGTACCGCGCTGGCGTCGGCCACGTTCATCGGCCAGGCGCACGCGACATCGCTGACGATGGAAAAGCTGGCGAGCCGGGGTCAGACAGCGGCCTTCCGCCCGGCCCTGGAGGTGCGCACGCAGGTCTGGTACAACCCGGACCTCATCAGCGCCTACTACATGGTGCCCGCCCTCATCGGCCTCATTCTTCAGATGCTGACGACGATCCTCACAGCGACTTCCATCGTGCGGGAGCGGGAGCGGGGGACCATCGAGCAGCTCATCGTCACGCCGCTGCGCTCATGGGAACTCGTGGTGGGCAAGCTCACGCCCTACGTGATTATCTCTTTCATCAACATGGTCGAGGTGCTGACGGCGGGGGTGCTGCTCTTCGGGGTGCCCATCCGGGGGAGCGTGCCGCTACTGCTGCTGCTCTCCGCGCTTTTCCTCGTGACAACACTTGGCCTGGGTCTCTTCATCTCTACCATCGCGAGCACGCAGCAGGAAGCCATGCTCTCGGCCATGTTCATCTCGCTGCCCTCGATGTTTCTCTCGGGCTTCTTCTTTCCGCTGGCCGCCATGCCTGTGCCGCTGCAAATCCTGAGCTATCTTGTTCCACTGCGTTACTTTCTGATCGTGGTGCGTGGCATCGTACTCAAGGGGGTGGGCATGGAGGCGCTCTTGCCAGAGGTGATCGCGCTCAGCATTTTCTCGGTTGTCATCATGGGAAGCGCCGCCCTCCGCCTGCGTAAGCGGCTGGACTAACAAAAACGTAAAACGTATATCAACAAAGGAGTTCATCATGCATCCGAATCCGCGACGAGTTTTGCCGGTAGTGGTGGTGATTGGAATTGTGGGGGCGTTGCTCTGGGGCTGGTGGAGCCAGCAGGCAGCAGCGGCGGATGGGGCGCTGCATGGCTCTGGGACCATCGAGGCCACGGAGGTTATCATTGCGCCGGAGATCATGGGGCGCGTGCTGGAGGTCTCGGTTCGGCCGGGGGATAGCGTGGAGGAGGGGCAGACGCTCATTGCCTTCGACCCGACGCTGCTGGAGGCGCAGCGCAAGCAGGCCGAGGCAACCCTGAGCGCCGCCGAGGCGATGCACGAGGCGGCGCAAGCGGGTCTTGCCGCCACCGAGGCCAACCACGCCTTGCTTGAGGCGGGACCATCGGAGGAGCAGCGCGCGGTGGCAGAGAGCACCGTGGCCCGTGCGCAGGCCGCTGCCGATGCGGCCCGCGCCGCCTACGATGCGCTGCCGGAGGCCGTGCGCCAGAGTGCCCAGGCGCAACCGCTCAGCCAGCA
>JACCSL010000360.1 GCA_013812995.1 Ardenticatenales bacterium
GGGAGCCTCGTGGCGGCACGGGCGAGTGCCGCCCTCAATCTACCCCACAATGCTCCTTTGTCCGCCGAGGCGGCGCGCAACAAACACCTTATGCGCCAAACGCTCCAGACGGGCGGCGTGCCCGTTCCCCACTTTCGCTTCGTCCCAGCGGGCAGCGATTTTCATGCGCTGGCCGAGGAAATCACCTATCCCGTTGTGGTCAAACCCCTGTTTCTCTCCGGCAGTCGTGGCGTGATCCGCGCGGATGATCCCGATGCCTTTGTCCATGCGGCCCAGCGCACGCAGGCGCTGCTAAGGCGGCTTAGTGCGCCCGGCGTGGGACAGGCCATGCTGGTCGAGGAATATCTGCCCGGTGGCGAGGTCGCAATCGATGGATTGCTGATCGAGGGTGTCTTTCACCTGCTGGCTCTCTTCGATAAGCCGGACCCGCTGGAAGGGCCATTTTTCGAGGAGACGATCTATGTGACCCCCTCGCGCTTGCCGGAGACGCTCCAGGCCACCATCGTCCAGCGCACCCAGGCGGCGGCGGCTGCGCTGGGGCTCCGTACGGGGCCGGTTCATGCCGAGCTGCGCTTCAATGAGCGTGGTGTATGGC
The DNA here is from genome assembly GCA_013812995.1 of Ardenticatenales bacterium. Lineage (GTDB taxonomy): Bacteria > Chloroflexota > Anaerolineae > Ardenticatenales > Ardenticatenaceae > JACCSL01. Next base: position 596 of record JACCSL010000360.1, read on the forward strand.
TCATCGAGATAGCGGGGCGCTCCATCGGCGGGCTCTGCGGCTCTATTCTGGAATTTGGCACAGAGATCTGCCTGGAAGATCTCATCGTACGCCAGGCGGTGGGGCTGCCACTCCCCTCGCTTGATTTGGCTGTCCAGGCGGCGGGGGTGATGATGATTCCCATCCCCAGAGCGGGCATCCTGCGTGCTGTGAGGGGTGTCGAGGAAGCGGCGCGCGTGCCTGGCATCACAGGGATCGAAATCTCGGCTCCGCTTCACTATCCCCTGGTGCCGCTCCCCGAGGGAGAGAGTTATCTTGGCTTCCTCTTCGCCCGCGCAGAGAGCCCCGCCTCTGCGGAAGCCGCGCTGCGCGAGGCCCACGGAGTGCTCCACTTCGAGATCGAAGACGAGATTCCCCTCCTTCCTCTCTAACGCGTCCGATACTTTTCTTCAATTCGTCTTAACCGCTCCATCTGCTCGCAGTTCCACTCGCTCTGAGCCTCCCCTTCCGTGGTCGAGGTGGTAAACCATGCGTCCAGGATTTCCCGCAGGATGGGAATCGGGGTGGAGCGCAGGCTGAGGGCGAGGACATTCGCGTGATTCCAGATACGTGCACCCCGCGCGGTCTCTGCATCGTGGACCAGGGCGGCCCGAATGCCTGGCACCTTGTTGGCGGCGATGCTCGCGCCCGTGCCCGTCCAACAGCAGACAACGCCCTCGTCCGCAGCGCCCTGCGCCACGGCCTCGGCGACGCGGCAGGAGACCAGGGGCCAATCGACCTCGGGGTCATTCTCCGCGAGCGGCCCAAAGGGAAGCACCTCGTGGCCGCGCCGCTCCAATTCAGTGCGTAGGGCGCTGGTTAGCTCATTTGCCTCGTCACTTCCAATGGCAATTTTCATCGGCTACTCCTGGCGATACTCTCGGATATATTCCATGTGTCGGCTAGGCTCCTCGACGACATGAAAGCCAAACGGCTCGTAGAGACCGTGCGCATCCCGCGTTACCAGACTCCAGCGCCGGATTCCCTGGAGGTCGGGCTCGCTCATCACGGTGTCAATCAGCCACTTGCCAAGTCCCTGGCCGCGATACTCCTCAAGCACGTAGACATCGCATAGGTACGCATAGGTGGCATAATCGGTGATGAGACGCGCCAGACCAATCTGCTGCACCGCGTCATAGAGGCCGAAACATAGCGAGTGGCGCAGCGCGCGCTCCATGATCTCACGGGGGCGAGTGGCTGCCCAGTAGGAGCGGGATAGGGCGGCAAAGATAGCCTCTACATCCAACTGGGTAGGGTCCGTGCTAATTCTGTAGGCTCCGCGTTGATAGTCGGTCAAAAGGGTCTCCTTTAGAGCCTGGCGAATGCTGGAGCGACTGTCAAAAAGTGTATCGTCCGGGTCAAACAAGATGGCTTTTGTCTTCATGGGAGCGGTGCACCGCGTGCAGCGGTAAAGAGCGCATACCATTCCTCGCGGCTGAGCGATACCTGAGTGGCCAGACAGCTTGCCCGCAGACGCGCCTCGTTTGTGGTTCCGATAATTGGCTGGATGCGAGCCGGGTGTTTGAGCAGCCACGCTAGCACGATGGCTTCCTGTGT
>JACCSL010000362.1 GCA_013812995.1 Ardenticatenales bacterium
GAGGAGCAGGGCCAGGGGGAAAATCAATTGGCGGAAAAAGGGAATGTGAAATCTCAAGAAGCAGCCTCCGCTGCTGGGTTTGGTCCTCGAACGGGAAGGGTGAAGCAGAAGGTAGAGCCTTTGCCCACCTCGCTCTCCACCCAGAGGCGGCCACTGTGCATCTCGACCAGGCGGCGACTGATGGGTAGCCCCAGCCCGGTGCCCTTTTGCCCGTGCGTGGCATGCGCCTGACCAAACTCCTGAAAGATGGTGTCGTGCTTGTCCGCAGGAATGCCCGGCCCCGTATCCTCGACCTCGATGGTAATCATCTCGCCATGCAGCGTGGCCCGGAGGAGGATGTGGCCCTCCTCCGTGAATTTGGCCGCATTGGAAATCAGGTTGAGCATCACCTGGTAGATACGCTGTCGGTCGGCGACAATCGGCGGAAACTTCCCGACGACCTCACTGCGCAGCTCGACGGGCTTGTTTTCCACCAGGAGCCAGTTGCTGGCAATCGCCTCCTCGACGAGCGGGGCGAGCGCCATCTCCTCCAGCACCAGTTCCATCTTGCCCGCTGCAATCTTCGAGAGGTCCAGGATATCGTTGATGAGGTTGAGCAGGTGCTTGCCAGAGTTGTGGATGGTGGTGACATCTTGAAGCTGGCGCTCGGTCATGGGGCCATCGATCCCCTTGATCATCAGCCGCGAGAAGCCGATGATGGCATTGAGCGGGGTGCGCAGCTCGTGGGAGACGCTGGCGAAGAAGCGGCTCTTGAGCTGATCCAGCTCCTGTAGCTTTTCGAGTTCCGATTGCGTCTGGATGGTCTGTGCAATCTCGATGGCAATGGCAATGTGGTTGCCGATGGCCTGGAGGATTTCCACGTCATCCTCGGTGAAGATGCCCCCGGCGAGATGGTTGTCGAGGTACACCACCCCAACAAACTGATCCTGCATCATCAGCGGGGCGGCCAGGATGCTGCGCAGGTCATGGGTCACGACGCTGATCGCGCCGAGTACCGCGCCATCGTCGGTACCGCTGACCACCAGAGGCTGGCGGCTGCTCCGCACCTGCTCGACCACGGTGCGGCTGTATCCGGTCAGATCAGTGAGGTCATTTTCCCGCGCGTCGCGGCCCGCGCGGAGTTCCAGTGACTCACTCTCCTCATTCCAGAGAAAGAGGAAGGCGCGCTCCCCGGCCAGGATGCGGACCACGGCATCCAACGCCGCACGCGCCTGATTTTCCGGGTCCAGCACGGAGGAAGAAGCGAGGCTGACCTCCAGCAGCGCGTTGAGGTGGCGCTGGAGTTTCAGCGAGGAGGTGTCCGTGGAGGTGCCCGTGGCTTGCATGGAGCGGCCCGCGATGGTGCTTCGGGTGCTGTCGCCCACCTGGAAGGTCGCGCGAATCACCCGCACCCGGTTGAGCCAGCCGTACTCGACGGCCAGGCTGTGCGCGATGCGTGCCTGATGCATCGCCATGCCATGATCCCGCTCCATCATTAGGTGTGCCCGATGCCGCGCGACCTCATAGAGTACCCACGGACTGCCCATCGAGAGCGCAAGCTTCTCCGCCTCGGCGAGGCGCTCCAGCGCAGACTCGTAGCGACCTTCCAGCCCCTCAGCGGCACCGAAGATGACCAGATAGTGGGTGATAATCTCCGGGTGGTTGGCAGCCGCTTTGAGTTCGCCTACCGCCTCGCGGAGCCGCTCCAGAGCCGGGCCACGCGCCTCGCCCGCCGCGCGCATCATCTGCGCGAGGCGCGCATAGCCCTGGAAGACATAGAAGTGGCGCAGATGCAGCCGCGCCCGGTGTGGCTCCAGCCCCAGCTTGCGATGTTGCTCAATCACTTCCTCCAGGGGAGCACCGAGTTCGCCCTGCTCGAGGAAGAAGAGCAGTTGGTGTCCCAGGAAGTTCCCCCACCCCCAGCGATACTGGTCCAGGGAAATCTTCTCCAGGAACTCCCTGGCCCGCTTGAGATAGGCTTGCGCCTCCGTGGGTCTGCCCAGTACGGCCAGGAGCGCTCCGGTGTAGAAAACAATGGGGTGGCCTGGCATCTGCTCCTGGAGGGCCGTGGCCTGCTCGGCCCGGCGCGTGGCGCGCTGCACCCATTCCCATGCCTCGCGCGTGTAGCCCCGCATGAGCAGGTTCCAGGCGAGGTCAAGGCACCCCTTCAGGTAGTCGCCGACCTCCATCCACCGTCCATGCTCCTCCAGGGCCCGCCGCATTAAGCGCTCGGAGTCCCGCGTGTGGCCGAAGAGATGCTTTGCCAACACCTGATTCAGCAGCAGGTAGGGCAGAATGAGGCGATCCCCGAGGGATTCCGCGAGGCTGAGGGATTTCTGGATGTACGTCTCCATCGCCCCCTCGCGCTTCAGGATTCCCATGAGCACGGCATAGTGCATGTAGGTACCGGCCAGCTCGCGCGAGGGTCCGATCAGATGAGCCGTGTACAGCGGGCGGACCATCATCTGCGCCATCAGCAGCTCATCGCGCAGGTCGAAGAAGAGGACGCGGGTCGCCACCTCGTAAAGCTGGACTAAAATCTTGGAGCGCTCTCGCTCCTGCCCCTTGGCACTCCCGTAGCGCAGCCTGAGCCGGTCCAGCGAGAGGCCCAGCATCCAGTGGCGCACGGTGGAGAGCACATAACCGGGAGCCGTCTTTGGCGCGGGCTTCTCTAGCTCCTTGAAACCCCGCTCGACCTGCACCCAGGCAGCAGAGGGATCATACTTGGCAAGGTAGACATCGGCCAGGCGTACATGGAGTTGGGCGCTGCGTAGCCGGTCACTCGACATGATGATAGATTGCTGGAAGCGGATGGTGGCCTCGTCCAGCCGGCTCGTGCGCACGCAGGCAATTCCCAGGGCCTCTTCTAGCTGGCTATCCGGGGGAAAATGGGTTCCACCGGGTCTTCCATAGGGCGTCGTCGCTGAGCGATGCGATTGCTCTAGGAAGGTGTACGCTTCCTCATCGGCATAATTTCGCAGGGCCAGTGTGCCAGCAGCAAAGTTGGTCTGGAAAACCCGTCTCGGGTTGCGATTAATCAGCCCCAGCGCAAAGTGGTGGGCGAGCGCGTAGACAAACTCCTCCTCGTCCCCGCCCAGCACATCCAACGTTTCGGCGATGCGCTGGTGCAGGGCGCGCTGCTCGGGCAGCTCCAGGCCCGAGAGCAGCGCCTCGCGGATGCGGTTATGAACAAAGAGATACTCTCCCTCGTCGCCCCGCTCGATGAGATGGGCCTGGATGGCCTCCGACAGGGCAATGTGGATTTCCTCGATGTCTACCGCGTGGAGCGGAGCCAGCAACTCCGCGCGAAAGCGTGGCCCAATCACGGCGGCGGTGGTCAGTATCTCACGCGAGGGTGCTGCCAGCTCCCCGACGCGCCGAATGGCGAGCTGGAGCACATCGGTGGGCAGGTCCAGTTGCTCCAGTCCCTCCGTGTCCACGAGCCAGCTTCCCCAGGAGGGGCGCAGGAGCCCCGCATCCAGCATGGCCGAGACATACTCGCTGACCGCAAAGGGATTTCCATTACTGCGCGTGCGAAGCTGACCGACAATGGCCTGGTCAATCCGATAGCCGCCCAGCCGGGCCGCCACCAGTTGCGCCACGGCCTCCTCACCCAGGGGATTCAGCAGCAGACGCAGCGACAGTGCATTGCCGACATCCGCGACAAAGCGCTGTAGCCCCGCGATGCTGTTGGGGCCATTGCGCGAGGTGCCCACGAATAGCAGGGGTGCCTCGTGGATTCGCGCGCTCAGACGGCGGAGTATCTGGTGGCTGGCATCGTCGGCCCACTGCACATCATCCAGAAAGAGAACCACGCCGTCCCGAGAGCGGGCCAGCGCGAGCAAGAAATCCACCACCGCATCGTAGAAAAGTTCCTGAGCTTCGGCGGCTTCTGCCCAGTCGGGAATCTCTTTCAACAGGGCAGCGAGCCCCGGCGAGAGTCGCTTCAAGAGCGGGGCAAACTCTCCCGCCGCCGCCCGAATCTCTGCCTCCGCGCTGACGCGCTCCGCCTCGGGTAGGCGGCGCAGGCGGCGCAGGTGGCTTTCCACGGCCTCGCGCAGGAGTGCAAAAGGAACCGGGTTCGCCTGGACGCTCTTTCCTGCGAGGATCAGGGTTCCGGCCTCGCGCAGGTCACGCAGGAACTCCTGCACCAGGCGACCCTTCCCGCTGCCTCCCTCGCCCTCGACCAGGACCACACTGCCCTTGCCGCGCCGTGTTTCCTGCCACTGCCGCCGGAGTTGTGCGAGTTCCTCCTCGCGCCCGATGAGCGGGAGATACTCCAGGGTGGCGGCACGCTCATCTTGCGCGCCCAGACGGATGGATTGCCCCACACGGAGCG
>JACCSL010000367.1 GCA_013812995.1 Ardenticatenales bacterium
CTTCTGGAGCGGGCCGCCGCTGAGGGGTTCGGAATTACTATCCACGCGGGGGAGGCGGGACCGCCCGCCCATGTATGGGAGGCGATCACGGAGCTATACGCCCAGCGCATTGGACATGGAATCCAGAGCAGTCGGGACCGGGCGCTCATGGAGCGCCTCTGCGAGCAAAATATAGTTCTTGAGGTGTGCCCGACCAGCAACTTTCACACCGGGGCGGTAGCGTCTCCGCACCTGCATCCTCTCGCCGCCCTGGTTCAGGCAGGGGTTCCGGTGGCGCTCTCCAGCGATGACCCGTCAATAAGCGATATCCGGCTCACCGATGAATACTACTTTGCGGTGGCCGAGGCGGGCATGAATCCGGCAGCGCTCAGCCAAATGGTTCTCACGGCGGCTTCCCATGCCTTCCTACCGCCCACCGAAAAAAGTGCGCTGCTGGCCCGCCTGCGCTCGGACCTTTCGGCCATCACAAACTTGCCTCTTTAAGGACTTCGGGCTATACTCTTGCTCCTGTACGGAGGGATGCCGGAGAGGCCAAACGGGCTCGACTCGAAATCGATGCGGGGCAACCCACGGGGGTTCAAATCCCTCTCCCTCCGCCTCACCATAGAAAAAGCACTGCAATTTTTTGCAGTGCTTTTTTGTTGCGGGTGACCGGGGCTACCGGCGATTGTTGAAACAGGTGCGGCAGTAGACAGGGCTATGGCCACGAGGCTTGAAGGGAACTTGAGTCAGGGTGCCGCACTCGCTGCACTCTACCTCGTATAACTGACGGTCACCGCGACTTTCCTGAGTGCCCCGGTCGCGGGGAGGGGAGGACATCTCCCGGTTGTCACGGCCCTGGCGCTGCCGCTTGTGGGCAGCGCGGCAATCCGGACAGCGGCTGGGTTCGCTGAAGCCCTTCATCGTGAAGAACTCCTGCTCCCCCTCGGTGAAAACAAAACTGTTACCGCAGTCGCGGCACGTCAATGTACGCTCTGCCATCTTCAAGAACCCTCCTGGATGCCGAAGCCCCGCTCCGGCCAGATGTGAAAATGTGACGGACCCTCGCGAGTTCGTGACACACCCTCAATTATAGAAAGTTGCCTCTGGAAAAACAAGCCTCCTGGGGACTTTTTTCTGGCGAGTTCTCACGGGGTCTGGCGATAGGCGCGCTGATAGCCATGCCAGTGCTCATAGAGGCGCTCAATGTAGTAGCGCGTTTCCCGTAGCGGGATATTTTCCACGAAGAGGTCGTCATCCGCCGCGTCCCAACGGCGCGCGTTGCCGGGACCGCTATTGTACGCGGCCAGGGCCTTGAACGGGTTATCATTGAACACGCCCAGCACGTAGTCCAGGTAGTAACTGCCGTAACGTAGCGCTACCACCGGTCGGTCCAGATGATGATAACGGTAAGTCGGGTCATTCAACCGCTGGGCAATCCATTTGCCAGTGTCAGGGATGACCTGGGTGAGGCCGCGCGCGGCGGCAGAGGAGCGCGCACGGGGTTCCCAGGTGCTTTCCTGGTGGATCAGAGCAGCGAAGATCAGGGGGTCAAAGCCACCCTGGGTCGCCACAGTACGAAGTTGAGACTCGTAGGGCAGCGGGTAGGCCAGCATAGCGAGTCTCGGAGGCACGGTGCGAACGTTGTACTCTAGCAGCTCCATGAGACGCGTGGCGGCCACGATGCTCATGCTGGGCAGGTTGGCCGCGCGGAAATCATTGGCCATCGCCCAGAGCGCCTGGGGATTCTCTTGCTCCCGGATCGCCTCGCGGAAGGTTTCGAAGGCAGCCCCGCGTTCGCCCAGCAGAAGCAGGGTTTTGCCGCGCTGGATACGCGGCTCCTCCGGCAGAGCCAGAAGGTTGGCCGAAGGCGGCAGGTCAGCAGCCTTGTAGAGCCAGGCAAAATCATCGCGTGCGGGGTTGCTGAATGGTTCCTGGGCGCGGGGCTGCCAGGGAGTATGGTTGAGCAGGTCGGCGGCGCGGAGGGTGTAGTAATCGGCTTTGTCGGTGGCAGCGGCCTTCGCCCAGTACTCAACGGCCGCCTGATGGTTCCCGGCCAGTTGAGCAGCTTTGCCTGCCCAGAAAAGTGCGCGGTTTGTTTCTTCTGCCTCATACGTGGCAAGCAGCGTGAAATCTGCCTGCCCGGCCGCTGCCTGCCCGGCCCGGTAGCGCATCATGCCTGCCTGCCAGAGCGCCTCGTTGACCCGCGCGGCCTCGGGGTAGGTGGTCGCGAGGCGTTCAAAGGTCGCAGCGGCCACATCGTTTGCCCCCTGCTCGCGCCGCGCCACGCCAAGCAGCCAGAGGGCCTCGGGGGCCGCATCCCCTTTGGGATACTGGGCAACGGTTTGCTCCAGCGTCGCTATCGCCACGTCCATATCCCCCAATTCGACATGGGCGCGTCCCATACCCAGCCAGGCATCATCCTGCAAGTCAATCGCCTCGGCGTGCGTCTCGACAATCTTGCGCCACTCCTTGAAGGAGGCGGCATAATTCCCCGACTGCTCCAGCGCGAGGGCTGCCTGCTGGTGCGCGGCAGGGAGATCCGCCTCGCTTTCCAGGGAGGTGAAGAAGGCGCGCGCGGCCTCGTTCCAGCGCTTGTTTTTAAAGTACAGTTCGCCCATCTGGTAGGAAGAGATCGCTTCCCCGGCACTCTTGAGCGCCTCGGCGGCGGAGAGTCCCTGGGGCGTGTCGGGATACTCCTGGAACAGGGTGTGCCATTGGGCACGCGCCGCTGGCTCATCGCCCAATGCCTGGGCCATGCGGGCCATCTCCCAGAGCAACTCGGCGCGGAAAGTGTGGACCTGAGAGAGTTCCAGCGTCTGCGCGTACCACGCCATTGCCTCGGCTGAGCGCTGGTTATCCGCGTGCCACTTGCCCACCTGCCGCGCCGCTAGCGCCCGCGAGACGCGCGGCGCGCTTTCAGTTTCGTAGATGCGCTGCCACTGGGCGGCGGCCTGATCGACATCGCCCAGCGCGAGGTAGCTATCGGCCATATGATCGGCGAGCACATCATCGACATCATCGATGGCAGCGTCTATTTCCTGCCAGAGCCCGATGGCACTTTCGTGGCGACCCAGCGCCGCGAGCCCACGGGCGAGACGGTATTTGAGGAAAGGGGCCAGGGGGCCATTGGGCTCCCGGTTCAGGGCTTCCTGCCACGCCAGCGCCGCCTCGACCTCCCGATCATCGCGCAGATAGAGATCACCCAGTCGGAATAGGGCACTGGCTCCGTGTCCCGCCTCTATGCTCAGGGATTGGTAGAGAGACAAGGCCATATCCCATTCACCAATACGCTCCGCTTCCTGCGCCAATACCATCCGCTCGTTGGGCGGCAAGGTCACGGTGGGAGAAGGAATCGGGGAGGGCGTTGGCGAAGGGCCTGTCGTTGCCGTGGCAGTGCTAACAGGAATCGGCGTCTGCGCCGCCTCAGTGACCGCCGGTGGCAGGCCCGCTGCCCCACGCACAAGGGTGCTCTGGGGCGTCGGGGCGGGTGTCGGAGTTTGGGTGCTGGACGAGCATCCTACGAGGACGAGCAGCGTGAAAACACACAGGATGTTGCGGAGAGTAACCATATACAAGATTGTACCCAGTCCTCCAGGCAATGAGAAGTTTCAAGGGGATGAGGGAGTTGCTATCAAAGCAGCACTTCCCCTATGATTTGAGTGCAATCCTGATGATAAATTGACAGAAGGAGTGACCTCATGCGACGACGCTGTTGGACCCTCTGGATGATAATCATGACCTCCCTGCTTTTCTGGCCGAACCTGGCTTACACAGCCCCACTGCCCGGGGGAAGCACCTCTCTGGCGGCAGCCATCCAGACTCAGCAGGATGTATACCATCTGGTGGCGGCAGGCGAGACACTCTTCTCCATCGCCCGACGCTACCGGACCACCGTCAGCGAGTTGGCGCGCCTCAACAACATCACCAACACGAATCTCATCTACGTGGGACAGCGACTGCTGGTTCAGCCAGGCGGGGGCACCACGCCGCCCGTCGGGTCGCCCCCGCCTGCCACGCCGCCTGGCACCGCACGGGTCCATGTCGTGCAGCGCGGCGAAACGATCTATGGCATCGCGCGCCTCTACGGGGTGACCCCCCAGGCGATTACCCAGGCGAATGGCCTGGCGAATCCCAGCTTGATCTACGTGGGGCAGCGGCTTACCATTCCGGGCGGGGGCACGACCACACCGCCACCACCGAGTGGCGGCACCCCCTCCAGCAGCGGCATGAGATGGGGCATTCAGGCGCACATGCTCAACGAGGAGATGTCGCGCATTGTGAGTGCAGCCAGCGAGATGCGCCTGGATTGGCTCAAGCAGCAGATTCGCTGGGCGGACTTCGAGAAAACGCCAGGGAATATTCAGTGGGGGCCTATCGACACCCTTGTGGCGAACGCGGGCGGGAAGCAGCTTCTCTTCAGCGTGGTGGCAGCCCCTGATTGGGCCCGCACGGCCGGCACGGACACCAGGGTGCCCGGCCCCCCGCAGGACCCCGCGACGCTGGCCGCGTTTCTGGAGGCGATGGCCAGCCGCTATTGCGGAAAGGTACAGGCGATTGAAGTCTGGAATGAGCAGAATCTGGCGCGGGAGTGGGGGAACGAGACGCTCAGCGCCGCACGCTACATGCAGCTCCTCAAGGCAGCCTACCCTGCCATCAAGCGCGGCTGCGCCTCCATGATGGTCGTCAGTGGAGCACTGACCCCCACCGGCGCGCCACCGCCCGCTGCCATCGACGACTTCACCTACCTGACGCAGATGTACCAGAATGGGCTGCGTCAGCTCTCGGACGCGGTGGGGGTTCACCCCAGCGGCTTCAACGTGCCCCCCAATCTTTACTTTACCCAGGCCTGTGCTTTCATCCAGCAGAGCCGGGCGTCGTTCCGTGGCCCCTGCGACACGCCCCACCATTCCTGGGCCTTCCGCTCCACGCTGGAGGGCACGCGGAACATCATGGTGCAGGCAGGGGATGGTGGCAAGATGCTCTGGGTGACCGAGTTTGGCTGGGCGGTAGGAGATCGGCGGATCGAGGGGTATGAGTTCGCTGCCGATAACACGCGCGAGGAGCAGGCGGCCTGGACGGCCCAGGCGTTTGCCATCGCGCGCACCTCGGGGTATGTCGGGGCGATGTTCCTGTGGAATATGAACTTTGCGGTGGTCCAACCCGGCTCGGAGCAGGCACTATGGAGCGTCTATGGTACCGATTACGCTCCTACGATTACCGTCCCTGCCGTGCGGGATACCGCGCACTGATGATGGCCACGCATGGAGCCCTCTTGGGCCACCAAGAGGGCTCGTGTTTGGGAGAGCAAAAATGAGATTGTATGTGCGCCTTATTTTGATAGTCAGTGCCCTGCTCTTACTGTCCACGACAGCACTGAGTTTTGCCTTGATTCGAAGCGCCCGTGACGATGTGGTGGATACCAGCCGGCGCGACCTGGAAGCTATCGCCCAGCTTCTGGCCCAGACGGGTACCTATGCAGAGGAGGTATCCAGCCAGATGGAGGGGGTCGTCGGGGATCATATGGTGGCAGAGGCTCGATTTGCGGCCCACCTGGTGAGCCTGGCAGAGGGAGAAGCAGAACGCGCCCCCGAGGCGACCAATGCCATCCTCAGAGACATCACCGACACGACGATTCTGGATGAAATCCGGATCACAGACGAGACGGGCCATGCCTATCTGAACAGCACCGATGATGAGGTATTTACCTTCAGCTCGAGCCCCATGCAGCACCCCCAGATGCATGTCTTCTGGGAACTGCTGGAGGAAACCAACAAGGTGATTGTCCAGGAGGCCCAGGCTTATCCTACCAGGGAGGGTCTCTATAAATATGTGGGGGTGTCCGGCATCGACCAGCCACGCATTGTCCAGGTGGGCTACTCGGCGGAGTTCTTGCACGAGGTCGCCTATAACGTCGTGATGCAGCGCCTGATAGACAGCCTCACGGGCCACGGAGATATTGCCTTCATCCGCGTGATCAATGAGAACAATACACCCCTGGTTGCCAGTCGCTCTCCAAGCGAGGGCGATGAACCGCCTATGAGCGAGAGCGATTGGCAACTCCTCAGCCTGGTGCGTGAAGAGAGGCAGCCCCGCTCGGCGCTGGTGGGGGAGATGCTCGTGGCAGCAGCACCGGTGGTGGACGCCGGGGGCAAGCCTGCGGGGGCGGTCCTGATCTACCAGAGCACGGCGCGGATCACAACCATCATGCAGGGGGCCGTGACCCGTGGCATCGCCATCGCTGCCCTTGCCATGCTCGTAGCGGTGCTGGCCTCGGCGGCCCTGGCGCGCACCATTTCCCAGCCGGTACAGCAACTTTACCAGGCAGCCCAGGGTCTAAGTCAGGGAAACTGGCAACAAGAGATTCCCCGCTCCGGTGTGAGTGAGCTCAATGCGCTGGGGGAGGCGTTTGGGCAGATGGCTGCCCAACTCCAGGAAAGCTATGGTGAGTTGGAGAGCAAGGTTCGGGTACGCACCGCCGAGCTGCTCCGACGTGTGGAGCAACTCAACCTTATCAATCAGGCGGGGCGTAACGCGACCTCGGTGCTCGACCAGAGCGCCCTTCTGCCCGGTATCAGCGTGTTAATCCGGGATACCTTTGACTACTATGCCGTGCTGATTTTTCTAGTTGATGAGGAGATGCAGGCGCTCTATCTGAGTGCGGCGGCCACGGTGGAGCCTGTGGATTTGCTGGAGGAGGGACTTCGCCGGCCGCTTCTCTCCAAAAGCATTGTGGGCTTTGTGGCTACCACGCGGAAATCGCTGATGGTAAGCGATGTGAGTGACGAGCCTCGCTACTGGCCCGACGCTCGCCTGCCTGGTATTCGCTCAGAACTAGCCCTTCCGCTTTGTATTGGCGAGCAAGTCCTTGGCGTGCTGGACCTTGGGAGCCACGAGTTGAATGCCTTTCACCCCTCGGACATTCAGGTGTTGCAGACCCTGGCCGACCAGCTTGCCATTGCCATCCAGAACGCCACGCTTTTTCAGCAAACCCAGATTGCCCTTCGACAAAGTAAGTCGCTCTTTGAAGAAACTCAAGCGACAAATGCCGTCCTCTCGCGGCGGGCACTCCAGCTACAAACGAGCAGCCAGATGGGCCAGCAGGTGACCTCCATCCTGGACCTGGATCAACTGCTCATGCAGGTAGTGGCGCTGATTCAGACGCGCTTCGGCTATTACTTCGTTGGCATCTGGCTCGTGACCGAGCAGAAAGACTTCGTCGTTCTGCGTGCCAGCGCGCCCCGGGCCAGAGGCGAATCTCTGCGCGAGCTACGTATTCCCATGGATGCTCCTGTTAGCCTGATCGTTGGGGTGTGCAAGGATGGCCGCTATCGACTGGTTGATCGCGTGGAAGAGTCGCCGGATTACCTCGCGATGGAGCAGTTTCCCGAGACGCGGTCCGAGTTGGTTTTGCCCCTGCACATGGGACAGCGCATTATTGGGGTGCTCGATATTGGCGAGGATCAACCGACTGCTTTCCAGGCCGATGATGCTTTGGTGCTCCAGTCTCTGGCGGACCAGATGGCGGTCGCCATCCACAATGCGACGCTATTCGACAGGATGCAGCGCGCCCGCCAGGCCGCTGAGACCCTGCAAGAGGTCAGCAGTGTGCTGAACACCACCCTTGAGCGGGAGCGAGTCTTGCCCCTCATCCTCGAACAACTGGCACGGGTCGTCGATTACGATGGCGCTGCTATCATGTTGTCCTCCGGTGAGATGCTTGAGGTCGTCGCCCAGCGAATGCGCCACGGTGAGCCACAGACGCCGCCTAGCGGCCCCCTCCGAATTGAGACATTGCCTTTGGCCCAGCAGGTGTTGAAGGATCGAATGCCCCTGATTATTCCCGATACCCATCACCATCCGCTCTGGCGGGAAGTGTCGGCTTCCACCCTCCAGATTCGCTGCTGGTTGGGGGTGCCACTGGTAGAGAAGAACCAGATTATCGGGCTGCTGAATTTGAATAAGGTGGAACCCAACTTTTACACCCGCCAGGATGCCGAATTGGCCCAGGCCTTTGCCAACCATGCTGCCAGCGCCATCGAGAATGTGCGACTTTTTGAGGAGGCACAGCAGCGCGCGGCGGAACTGGACACGATTCTACAGACGAGTCTCAGTCTCACCGCCAGCCTGGAGTTGCAGGAGGTTCTGGAAACTATTCTGGCAAACTCCTTCAAGCTGTTGAACCCGCGCGATATTCATGTCTATCTGTATCGAGACAGAACCCTGATTTTCGGGGCAGCGCGCGGGGCCAAGGGGCGGTTGCTGCAATCTACCACCGAGCCCCGCCAAGATGGGCTGACCTACACGGTTGCTCGTGCGGGGCAGCTCGTGCTCGTTCCCGATATTCCCACCCATCCTCTCTTCGCGGGCACCTCATGGGCGGGTGCGCGGGAGGGAGCCATGATCGGCTTGCCCCTCAAGATTGGCTCGCGCGTGGTGGGTGTGATCGTGATCGAGTATCCGCAGCCCCGCACGTTCAGGGAGGCTGAGCTGCGCGTGTTACGCCTGCTGGCGGATCAGATGGCCGTCGCCATCGAGAACGCGCAGTTGTACATGGCTGTGCAGCAGGAACTGGCGGAGCGCCGCCGCGCGGAGGAGGCCCTCGTGCAGGCAAAGGAGATGGCAGAGGCGGCCACCCACTCGAAGAGCGAGTTTCTAGCGATGATGAGCCACGAGATTCGCACGCCGCTCAACGCCATCATTGGAATGAGTGGGCTGCTGTTGGATGGGGAATTGTCGCCGCAGCAACACGAATTTGCCGAGATAGTCCGCTCCAGCAGTGATACCCTGCTTGCCATCATCAATGACATCCTGGATTTCTCCAAGATCGAGGCGGGGCGGCTCGACCTGGAGGAGCAGGCAGTAGAGCTGCGGGGATGTGTGGAATCGGCGTTGGACCTGGTGGCCGCGCGGGCCAGCGAGAAGGCGCTGGAGGTGCTCTACTTCATGGATGAGGCAGTTCCGGCGCGCCTGATCTCCGATGAGACGCGGCTGCGGCAGATTTTGATGAATCTGTTGAACAATGCGGTCAAGTTCACGGAGTCGGGCACTATTGTGGTAGAGGTGACGAGCCGGCCGCTGACGGAGGAAGGCAACGCGGCAGGCGAGCACGCCGCGCGTTACGAGGTGCGCTTCGCGGTGCGGGACACCGGGGTTGGTATCCCGCAGGAGCGGATGCACCGCCTGTTCCGCTCCTTCAGCCAGGTGGATGCCTCCATCGCGCGAAAGTATGGCGGAACAGGTCTCGGCCTGGCGATCAGCAAGCGGTTGAGCGAGATGATGGGTGGTGAGATGTGGGTCGAAAGTAGTGGTGTGGTCGGAGAGGGAGCCACCTTCTTCTTCACACTGATTGGCAGTGCTCCCGCAGAAACGATTCGTAGCGCTCCCGCCTCCGCTTCCAGTGCTCTGGCGGGCAAGCGGCTCATGGTCGTGACAACTCACCTACCCACGGCAAGCTGGCTGTCGCAGGAGGTGAGCCGCTGGGGCATGACGATCACGCACGAGATCGGTGGCGCGGTGGCCCTGGCCCGGTTAGAGACGAGCAACCCGGACGGGCTGCTCGTAGACCAGGTGCTGCTGGAGGCGGACGGGGGGCGACTGCGGGAGCAGATAGAGGGCCGAGCGAAGCACCTGCCCCTGAGCGTCCTCAGTTGGATGGGCCACATGGTGGAGGTTTCCCACGAGGAGGAGAGCCGAGCAGTGAGATACCTCACCAGGCCCCTCAAACGAGGACAGGTGTACGACGTGCTACTGGGGTTGCTGGGTGGGGAAGGGGTAGAGGGGCCCGCGCGGCGTCAACGGCCCGTGCTGGACCCCCAGATGGGGCAACGGCAGCCCCTGCGAATTCTGCTGGCAGAGGACAATGCGATCAACCAGAAGCTAGCGCAGCATCTGCTGGGGCTGCTGGGATATCGGGCCGATGTGGCAGGAAATGGGCTGGAGGTGCTGGAGGCGCTGAATCGGCAGAGGTATGACCTGGTGTTGATGGACGTGCAAATGCCGGAGATGGATGGGCTGGAAGCCACGCGACTCATTCGCGCGGACGGCGCAGGGGATCAGCAGCCCTATATCATCGCCATGACGGCGAACGCGATGGCGGGAGATCGAGAGGCATGTCTGGACGCGGGAATGGATGATTACGTCAGCAAGCCTTTCCGAGCGGAAGAGCTGACAAGTGCCCTGGAACGCTGCCAGAAACAAATAAGTCGCATGGAGGAGGAAATCCCTGCCCCCCTCACTGCGCCTGAAACGGCCGTCATCAATCGAATCTTGCTGGACCGCTTTCAGGCCATGCTCGGCGCTGATGCTTCGGAAGTCATGGCACAACTGTTGGACCTCTTCTTCCATCATGCCCCGGAACTGGTGGAAACCATGCGGCGGGCCGTGGAGCGTGGGCAACCCACCGAGTTGCAGCGGGCTGCCCATACCTTGAAGGCGGATAGCCTCTCTTTTGGGGCGATAACGCTCGCGCACCTCTGTGAGGAGTTGGAGCGCTTGGGCAGAGCAGGTTCCTTAGAAGGTGCCGCTGAACGCGTTGTGCGCCTGAACGCCGAGTACGAGCAGGTCCGCGCCGCGCTCGATAGCGTGCGCGGCGACCTATGACCCGGCGGCGCGTCTAGAGCGGCTCCGCCTCATACACCGTGACCGCAGAGCCCTCCGCAAAGAGAACCGAGTGGAGCGCCCTGTCCCAATCAATGGCCTGCCATGCGCCCCCCCCGAGAATTGCCCCAGGATCGAAGGAGATGGTAGCGTCTTCGACGGGGAAGGTGCGCCACACCGGGTGATCGACCTGGTAGCGGAACCCTTTCCCCGACGGGGTACGGTCAAACCCCCAGTAGTGCTCCTTCAGAAAGTGTTCCTGACTGGAGGCTGGCGGAATCACAGGTTCCTTGCGGGTACGCACCCGCATTTCCCCCGCGTGAGGGCCATGTCGAAAGCGGGTATACACCTGGATGGCGTCCTGTTCCACACGGCGCTGGTGGGCAATCGTGGCGAGGTAGTAGGGCTGGTGGTACAGGAGGCGCGCCCCCAACGCCACTAGCGGGGTGGGAACGAATTCTCTCAGAAAGACGACGGCGCGCTTCTCCGCCTGCCGCACATAGAAGCGCAGGTTCAGCTCCGGAAACCATTGGGCGGTCGGTATCGGAATGCCATAGACCGCTGTCCTGGTGAAGTGAAAGGCCACGAGCGACAGCAGATGCACACCCGGCGCATCCTCTGGGGTGTCGAGCACGCTGCCGGGGGGCACATAGGGCTGTAGTAACTCCGGGGGTACGCGGTAGTTTGCCAGGATCAGGTTTTCCCAGCGGGCCGTGAGGAAGGGACGCGCCATTCAGTCGCTCCAGGGTCGAAACGTTACAGGGTAATCACTTGGTCCGGCATGTTGGAGGCCAGAGCACCATACAGGTCCGGGAAGCATCCCACCTGCACGCCCTCGACCGTATCCTGCACCTGGCAGCTGCCAACGTCTCCCGTGGCCAGGCCCCGCTCCAGCGCGCACTGGTCACACATCATCAGCAGGATGCCCTGCTCCTGGGCCACCCGCGCCAGCCGCTCCCCGATGGGATCACCGCGCCGCAGGACATAGTTGTTGTCATCAAAGAACATCATTCCCACGACTTGTACGCCGTGTGTCCCTGCTTCCAACTGCGGCAGAATCATTTTGCCTAGTTTGTAACTTGCGGTGTGGCCGGACGTTGCGAAGATGTAAGCAACCTTCAAGAGTGGACCTCCGTGGCGATAGAAAACGAACACGCCAAGCCTACCGGAGAGTCAGGGAGCGGGCAAATAGATGTGTTTTCTCAGGACAGGAAATCCACCAGTGCCGGATTGACGGTTTCAGGCTGCTCGTAGTGGGCCAGGTGGCCCGCCCCCTCCACGCGCAGGAACTCCGCATCCAGCAGCGACTGTACCGTGACATGATCCGCAATCGGCGTCACGCGATCCTCGCTGCCCCAGATGAGAAGCGCGGGTCGGCCCTGTCGCCCTGCCTCCCGATAGGCGGGACCATGATCCTGGCTGACAAAGTGGCGCAGGCTGGCGAGCAGCGCCCGCCCGAATCCCTTGTAGCGCATCTGCTCGCAGTAGCGCTCGGACCACCCTGGGAACGCCTCGGCCCGGTGAAAGTTGTCCTGTTGCTGGTCAGGGAGCATCGGTAGATAGAAGGCATGGGTGAGATACTCGCCCAGCAGGGGGATATTCAGGGGCACAATCGGGGGCGCGGTAAAGAGCGGGTCGACCAATGCCCACCGGCGAACCCAGTTGGGATGGTTTGCGACAAAGCCGGCGACGATGGGGCCGCCCATCGATAGGCCGATGAGGTCTACAGGCATCTCCAGCGCCAGCCCTGTCAGCAGGTCAAGGAGTTGCTGCTCGAAGAAGGCTCTGTCATACCGCGCCTCAGGTCGATCTGAGTAGCCGCGCCCGAACAGATCGTAGCGAATCACGCGAAAGCCCGCGTCGGCCAGCGCCCGGAAGGTGGGGTCCCAGACATAGAAGGGCACTGAAAAGCCGTGGACCAGCACCACTACCTGCCCCGTCTCCGGCCCTGCCACGTCATAGTGGACGATGCCCTGCGGGAGCTTCAGAAATTTGCCGGGGGCCAACGCGCGATGCTCGTCCGAGAGGGTCCACCGCTCCTGGCTACGCAGGGCAGGGAGAAGGGCCAGGGTTGATAAGAGGGCCGCCACCGAGAGAAAAGCGACTCGCTTCATAAAATATTGCTCCTTGAAATCCACCTTGCTTTGATAGTCCCCGTTAGGGACAGGGCAATCGCATACTCGCTGGAGCGAGACACTCTGAGTCCTATGCCCGCGCGGGCATGGCGAACCGAAACCATCTGAGTATGCAATCGCCCTCCGTTAGGGGCAGGGCTTCTCAAAAGTCGGACCCGACCTGTGGAGGGAGGCCCTCTCCCCGGCTTTCAGCCGCCCCTCTCCCGATTTCGGGAGAGGGGACACTGAGCGAAGCGACGTGGGGGAGAGGGCCATGCT
>JACCSL010000392.1 GCA_013812995.1 Ardenticatenales bacterium
GTCTACCACCGGATGAGAGCAAGCAGGGTTTCACGCTGCTTGGTTTTTTCCGTACCAATGGCCCGGTTAGCGACCCCATCCGAGCAAGCGAAACTGATCCCCCTGTGGTCACCACCTATCAGCGGACGACCTACGAGCGCAGCCAACTTGCCATTCGCAGCGTCTATATACCCCGTGAGAGCGACATCGGGGAGACGTTTATGGATGCGAACGGGCGGATGCTCCAGCCGCAGGAGCAGAGCGTGGACTTCCTCTATGGGTATCCTCGCTCTCCCACCGATTCGCCCTACCCTGAGAAGGCCATCGCCGCCTTCTACCTGGGAATAGGGACCGATCCCTCCAAAACAGACCTACACCCTGAAAACTACCTCAGTGATGAGCTAAAACCAAGCTATAGTCAGAATAGCTGGGGCCTCGGGCTTACCCCGGATTTGATCAGCCGCGTGCTCATCACGAGTATTTCCTACACGCCGGACCGTGAGGCCGAGTTGGCCCACCTTAGACGTGAGGTTACAGTGGTCGTCTCGCCGGTCAAGAATGAGAATAATCAGCGGCAACCGCCGCGCCGAATCACCTGGGAACTCGTCGGAATTCCTATCCCTGGTGAGCAGGATTGCGAGTGGCGGCTCGATAAGATCACATCTACCATTGTCACGGATGGGCTCGGCTACCTGCCGACACCCTCCCTAGCAGAGACGGCTGCCCTTGTCCGCTGAGCCTATCGAGACGCTCTTAAAACAAAAACCAGGCCAGGCCCTGGCCTTCCTGCTCGACAATGCCTCGGCCCAGGAAATTGCCGAGACGCTCGCCGCCTTTGCCAACAGCGAAGGCGGCGTTTTGTTCATTGGTCTCACGCGCACTGGCCTGGTGACGGGTCTCGCTGACCCCGATAGGATGGAACAGTGCGCCCTCAGCGCTCTCCTCCAGGTGGAACCACCGATGTCCGGCGGGGTCACGCTGCCGGAGTTGGTGGAATATGACGGTCACTCGCTCCTCATGATGCGTGTGCCACCGGGCCTTGCCCAGATTTATCGCGTTGGGCCAACGTACCTCCAGCGTGTGGGCACTGAGAACCAAGCGATGAGCACCCCTACGCTGCGCGAGGTCATCCTCAACCGCCGCGATACGCCATTTGAGCGACTGGTGCCAGACGGCGCAGAGGCACGCGATCTGAGCCGCAGTGCTATTGAGCAGTACCTGGAGCGGATGCCTGGCTACGACCCAGAGCTTCCCGGCGCGGCCCAGCGCGCCAGCGACATGCTACGCCGACGCGGGGTGTTGCGCGCGGAGGATGGTCGTCCGACCTACGCGGGGCTGCTCCTCTTCGGGCGTGAGCCGCAACAGTGGCTTCCCAGTGCCCAGATTCTCATCGCCCGCTATCCTGGCCCCGAGATGGGCGATACCTTCCTGCGCCAGCAGATTGACGGACCATTGCCTCAGCAGATTGCAAAGGCCGAGAGTTTCCTGATCGACAATATGCGGCGCGGCGTCATCATGGAGGGGCTCCAACGTGAGGAAAAGATGGAGTATCCGCGTGAGGCTGTGCGCGAGGCCATTGTCAACGCGGTCGCCCATCGCGATTACGCGATTCGTGGGGCCGAGATCCAGATATTTATGTTCTCCGACCGGATCGAGTTGCTCTCACCGGGTCGCCTGCCAGGCCACATCACCCTCGACAACATCATGCACGAGCGTTTCAGTCGCAATGAGCTGATCGTGCAGGTGCTGAGCGACCTGGGCTTCATTGAGCGACTGGGATACGGGATTGATCGCATTTTCCGCCGTGCCAAGGAACACGGCCTCCAGGAGCCGCAACTGGCTGAGAGCGCAAACGGCTTCCGCCTGACTTTCTTGGGGCTGGGTGAGAGTTTTACGATTCCTGTGCCAGCCGTGCAGAAGACAACTATCCCGCAGGAGGAGCAGGATCCTCTTGCGAGGTGGAAGCACTTGGGACTGAACCCACGTCAACTGGACGCCCTTGCCTTCATCGAGCGCGATGGCCGCATCACCAATCGTGACTTTCAGGAACTGGCGGTCGAGGTTTCTCCTGAAACCCTCCGCCGCGACCTTTCCGACCTCGTAGACCGTGGCATTCTCCTCAAGATTGGGGAGAAAAAAGCCACCTACTACATTCTGAAGTGACATCTACTCTTCAACTGAGCTACTACGCATGATTACCATTGTTCCCTATACCGCTGAGTGGTCCATCGCATTTGCCACGGAGGCATCCTCGCTACGGGCTGCATTAGGTGCGCTCGCTCTGCGAATTGATCATATCGGGTCAACCTCAGTGCCAGGGCTCGCCGCCAAAGATATCATCGACATCCAGGTGACCGTGCAAGGCTTCGTCCCCGACATTGAGGACCCGTTGGTTGGCCTAGGTTATACTTCTTTGCCTCACATCACCGCCGATCACCGCCCACCGTATACCAATGATCCTGACAGTGAGTGGGCCAAGCAGCTCTATCGTCGCCCCGACCTGACGCGTCCCATAAATCTTCATGTGCGAGCCCAGAACCGCGTAAATCAACGCTACGCCCTGCTTTTTCGCGATTACCTCCGAACCCATCCTGGTGCAGCGGGCGCGTACGCTCTCATCAAGCAGCACCTTGCCCACTATCATCCCACCGATTGGGATGCCTACTATGATATTAAAGACCCCGCCTGCGATCTCATCTGGCAGGGGGCGGAGGAATGGGCACAGCGTATTACATGGGTGGCAGGTTCTTCGGATGGATAGAAAGTGAGGGTGCATCAGCCTATCTATTTGACATAACCGAACGAGTTAATATACTAGCCCTATGACGCGGGGTAGAGCAGTGGTAGCTCGTCGGGCTCAAAACCGCAAGAGTAACAATCTGGTTTCATCGAGATCAGCAGACACCAGCACATCTACCAATGAGGTGTTTGAGCGCTACTCTTGCAATGGGCTGCACATGAGGAAACTTGTGTGTGACAACCTGTCAAAGTCGGGGAAACCGTTTGTAGGGTAATCCCGAGCCAAGCTCCGTCAGGAGAAGGTGTAGAGGCCAGATGGCAGGCACCCTAACGTACAGTCGAGGGTGAAGGGATGGTCCAGACCACAAACCAACGTGGGCCGTGAAA
>JACCSL010000399.1 GCA_013812995.1 Ardenticatenales bacterium
ACGCAGGGCTGGGCCAGGCGGCAAGCGCCACCTGACAGCGCTTACTAAGGAGGGTTATTCACGATGGCAGTCACCTTTACCACTACGATTTTGCAGGCCGAGGGGAAAAACGCTACGGGCATTTCCGTACCCCCCGACGTCATCGCGGCACTGGGTCCGCAGAAGCGGCCCAAGGTAACGGTGAGACTGAATGGCTACCGCTATCGCACCACCGTGGCTCCGTTCGGAGATGTGTTCATGCTGCCCGTCAGCGCGGCGCACCGAGATGCGGCGGGTGTGACCGCCGGGGATCAGGTCGAGGTGACGCTCGACCTGGATGTTGAGCCCCGAACCGTTGAGGTACCGGAAGAACTCCAGGCGGCGCTCTCTGCCAAGCCGGATGCCCTGGAGGCATTCGAGGCATTGGCATTCTCCAAGCGTAAGGAGTTTGTCCGGCAGGTGGAAGAGGCCAAAGCAGAGGCCACGCGCGAGCGACGGATCGCCGCCATCGTCGCCAAGCTCGGCGAGGTGTGAGGAGGTCTCAAGCGGCCTCCAGCCCTGACTCCCAGGTGCGGAAGAGCGCCTCCATAACTTTCAGCGAATTCTCGATGGCCTCTTCCACGCTGCTGAAGGGGCCATGACGCTGTGTTGCTCCATCGGCTCGACAGCGGATCAGGTACCAGTACTGGCCGTCCTGCTTGATAATCTCGATGTCATAGGCGATGAGACACTGATAGACAGGCTCCACCCAGGTATAGCTCAAGGTATGGAGAAGTTGCACCCAAGATTCCATTGCCACAACACACCTCCTGGCGAAACGAATGTCTCGCCAGGAGGTAGCAGGAACCTTGCCATGCTTGAAATCAGGGCAACCAGCTTTCCCAGGTGGATTTGTTGGCCTCCAGCCAGGCAGCAGCGGCCTCCTCCGGGCTCTGCTCCTCGACCTCAACCGCCGCAATCATCTGAATCTGATCGTCGGTACTATAGGTCATCTCGTTGAGAAGGTGGTAGGCGTCGGGCGCGCTCTCTTTCAAGCCAGGCCATAGAATCTTGAAAAGCTCGTCCGGCGGGTAGGCGCAGTCGACGCCCCCATCGCTCTCCTTCGCATAACATTCCTCGCTGTAGGGCGGCAACTCCACCTCGGTCAGCTCATAACGATTGAAGATGGAGTGCGGGGTATAGAAATAGAAGAGGATCGGCTCCTCGCGACTGGTAGCCGCATCAAGCGCCGCCACCAGTGCCTCCTCTGAGCCCGCGTGAACCACTTGCAGGTTTAAGCCCAGATTCTCGATAATCTGCTCATCGTACTGGACCCAGCTGGGATCGCCCGCCAGAAACTGCCCCTTGTCGCCGGTCTCGGCGGTGCTGAACAGCGCCGCCAGTTCCGGCTCCTTGAAACCCTCCCAGGTGGCCAGCTCGGGATGCTGATTGACCATGTAGGTCGGAATATACCAGCCGATCTTCCCGACCGGGCCAAGAAGGCCACCCCTCTCGACGACGCTCTGCTCGGTGATGTACTGCGTCACATTCTCGGCGTGGCCCGAGGGCCAGACTTCCAGGCTGGCATGGATGTCGCCCCTGGCAAGTGCAGGCCACTGGGCGTTTTCGTCAATCGTGACCACCTCTACCTGATAACCCAGTTGCTCTTCGAGGAGCGTCTTTGCCACGGCCACATTGACACGGGCTCCGGTCCAGGCATTCTCCGCCAGCTTGATTGTGATTTTCTCGGCAGGCGCAGCCTCAGGCGTCCCGCCCTGCGTGGCGGTGCCCGAGCAGCCTGCCAGAATCGCCAGCAGTACGAGCAGGGCCATCAATGCCCCACCACGGTAAGAACGATTGCTTTGCATACGGTCTCCTGTGAGTTATTGTTGAGCGCAACACACGTCAGCGCATACGCGGTGCAATCATATCCCTGGTCAGAGGAGGCGCAAGAAGCGAAGCACCTCTGATTGAAGAAACGCATCGCCAAGGAAAGCAGCAGCGACCTGCGCAGCGCCTCGGCGGCGCACTAGTTTCGAGAACAACATGCCCCTCTCCCGCTGAGGGGCAACATTCAACGGGAAAAGCGCATGAACAACATTCCTCGAGACGAGCAGTACAAGGAAAGATGGCTCGCCGGAACCGCCTCGTTCTGGCACCGCACCGCGATGGGCGCGCTTGGGATGCGCA
>JACCSL010000417.1 GCA_013812995.1 Ardenticatenales bacterium
GTGCCTGGTTGATGATATCGACGACCTCGTGGTGATTGGCCTCGGGCATCCCGATGATGACCTCATCCACGCCCAGGCGGTCGATCAACTCAGGCAGTTCCGCGACGGTGCCGAGCAGCGGCACGGAGAGCGAGGAATAGCCATTGACGGAGCCAGCGCGCACGACGCCCACCACACGGTACCCCAGCCCTGGGGTGCGCTGGATGGCACCAAGGATCATGCGGGCGGTTTCGCCCCCGCCGACGATGAGCACATTCTGCGAGGCCCACCCGGCCGACTGGAGCCCCCACTGGAACTGCCCGTGGAGAAAGCGTCCCACCGTCACGAAGAGAATGGTGAGACCCCACGCGTAGACGATCATGAGGCGGGGATAATCGAAGGCGGCATCGTTCTTGAAGAGGAAAGAGGTGGCTGCGAGGGTGACAACCGTGCCCACACTACTCCCAGCCAGCACCCGCGTCAACTCATCCACGAAGCTCATCGTGCGGCGACGCTGGTAGAGCTGATAGAAAAAGTAGGTGGTGACCATAGCGACTACCTGAATGGCGAGCATTCCCTGGTAATCCAAGAAGCTGAGCGTGCCAATGTGCTCGGTCACGAGGCGCAGCCGGAAGGCCATCCAGAAGGCAAGCCCAATGGTGAGACCGTCCAGCAACATAAGCGAGAGCGGAAAGAGGAAGGCCACATGGCGACGCCGCTGTCGTGCCGCGCGCACTCGCGCTACACTCTCCGTGGCGGGTTCTACAACGCGCGGTGCCAGCATCAGGTGGCGCGCTTTTCGGGAGGATTTGGGGGCTGGGCGACTCATAGGGCCGAGGCCACTCCTTTACGATTGGGGGGACGCAGCACGTTCCGGGCAAGGGCGATGCCACAGAAGGTCCAGATACCAGTATGAATCATCCAGTTTGCCGGGCGCGGCAGGGTGCTGGCGTAATGCTTCTGGTGAAAAATCTTCATGGCATCGTAAAAATTGATAATGCTCTGTGTGCTCCGCTGCTTGCTGGACTCCCCCTTGTAATGGAGCACCGTCACGGCGGCGTTGTACCAGATTTTCCAGCCTGTAGCCTTGATGCGATAGGCCAGATCAAGATCCTCGCCATACATAAAGAAGGTTTCATCGAGCAGCCCCGCGTCCCGCAGAACCTCCTGGCGCATCAGCATGAAGGCTCCCACCACCGAATCAACCTCGATACTCTTATTATCCTCAACAAAGGTGAGATTGTATCGGCCAAAACGCGGATGTCGGGGAAAGAGAAATGACAGACCCGTCATGCGGTAAAAGCTGATCTCGGGGCTGGGAAAGGAGCGGCGGCAGGCGCGGTCGAGGGAGCCATCGCGGCGGAGGAGGCGCGGCCCCGCCACGCCGCAGTCAGGGTGAGCCTCCATGAAGGCCAGCATCTCGGCCAGGGCATCGGGGGGCAGCAGGGTGTCCGGGTTTAGCAGCAGCGCATAGCGCGGGGCGGACGGGGCGGGGGCGGTGCCAGCCACATCGGCAAAGCCAAAGTGGCGAAGCCCCAGGTTGTTGGCAAAGGCATAGCCCTGGTTCTCACGCTGCTCGATGACCGTGACGTGAGGAAATTCCGCGCGGAGCATCGCCCCGCTATCATCGCCGCTGGCGTTGTCCACCACACAGATGTCATACGAGAAGGCACCATCGCTGTCCATAATAGAGCGGAGACAGTCTCGCAGCAGGTCACGGGTCTTATAGTTCACAATAACAATGGCTAAATCAAGCATAAGATATGTGGTTTCCTCGGGCAGGCGTCGCGGATTGTACACCGGGCAGGGGGGTGGGTCAAAGTTGCCGCCCTAGAATTATCAGGACCTTTTTCTTTCTCGAATTTGAAAAGAGTTGTGTTATATTACACTTCTCTTGGCAGCAATCTCCTCATGTCTTGCCATCTATAAAAGGATCCTTTCATGTCGCTTTCTCTTTCTTTATTGACCCGTGACAGCCACTCCGTACTTACCAACGCCCACCGCATTGCGAAGGAGCACCAGCAGTGCCTGGTCACTCCCCATCATCTGCTGTTGGGACTCCTGGAACTAGCGGGCTGCCAGGGCGAGGGTGTTCTGACCCAATTCCCTCTCAAACTCTCGAACTTGAAAGCACAAGTCCTGGCCCTCGTGCGGGTGGACGCCAAGGAGACTAGCGTTGATGGAGAGGGTAGCGCGCAAGGGAAGTCACAATTTCTCTCTGAGGACAGTACCAACGTGCTGGGAGAAGCGGTCAAGGAAGCACAGGAGCAGGGGCTTTTGTTTGTAGACACCCGGCTGCTCCTGCTGGGTATGCTACGCCACCCCGATAACGACGCCGGGAATCTCCTGCGCCAGTACGATATCGACCTGGAAGCGTTCCGCGAGCGGGCCAGGCTGAAGGATCTGCCCGCTGTTGATCTGCCGCGCGTGAAGGTTCCGTCTAGCTCCGCCCTCCCACCGATTGAGCTCAGTCCGGTTTTCCTGGGGCTGGTTGGCTGGGTCGTCTTCTTTGGCTACCTCTCCTACTCGGGGATCGGCGGTAATCCCACCGCCTCGGCGCTCTTCTTCCTGCTGGGCGGGGCGGTTCTCTGCGTGGCGATTCACGAGTTCGGGCACGCGCTGGTGGCCTACCTGGGCGGGGACAAGAGCGTGGTGGACAAGGGCTATCTCACGCTGAACCCGCTGAAGTATGCCCACCCCGTCCTGAGCATTGCGTTTCCGCTGATATTTCTGTTGATGGGGGGACTACCACTGCCCGGTGGGGCAGTGTACATCAATCATCTCGCGATTCGCGGGCGGGGAATGCGGAGCCTGATGTCGGCCGCCGGCCCCCTGGGAACACTTCTCTGTGTGATCATCCTCGCGATCCCCTTTGCGCTGGGGCTTCACCGGGGAGCTGTCGGTACGCACGCGGACTTCTGGGCAGCGATGGCGGCGCTCCTGCTGGTAGAGCTTGCCGCGCTCTTTTTGAACCTTCTGCCCATCCCCGGTCTGGATGGCTTCGGTATCATTGAGCCATTCCTGGAGCGAAGCCTCGCCGAACGCATTGGGATGCTTCGTCAATTCACCTTTTTCTTCATGTTTCTGCTTTTCAGGATGCCCTTTCTACTACGACCGCTCTGGATGCTGGTGTGGACAATCCTGGGGCTACTGAATATGAACCTACCCTACCTTGCCCAGGAGGGCCTTGCCCTCTCTATGCCCTGGATGGAGTAAACCATTATGCCAAGTTTCAAAAAACTATCTGCCAGCGACCTTGGCAGTTCCATTGCTTCCGACTCCGCCCTGACCGAGGCAGACATTGCTGCGTGGGTGGGCAGCACCAACATGGGGCGGGCACGCGGGTATGACAACCTTCGTACCCTGCTGATCCCCACACGCACGGGGCAGACCATCAAGGCGTTCTGCCAGGGCTCCATGCC
>JACCSL010000418.1 GCA_013812995.1 Ardenticatenales bacterium
ACCCTGAGCAGCGGCAGCTAGCCCTTTTCTCCACGCCGGTCGAGAGTGGCGACGGAAATCATCTGGGGCGGCTGTTTGTCTTCCGCGACGTGACACACGAGCGCGAAGCAGACCGCATGAGGAGCGAGTTTGTCTCGATGGTCTCGCATGAACTGCGTACCCCCCTGACCGCGATCAAGGGGTTCGTCGATCTGCTCGTGGGGGGCGAGGTTGGGGAGTTGGAAGAGGAACAGCGCGAGTTCCTGGATATTGTGAAGTACAATGCGGATCGCCTGATGGGTTTAATCAGCGATCTGCTGGATCTGTCACAGATCGAGGCGGGGAAAATTGCGTTGGAGTTGGCCCCGGTGGACCTCTTGCCACTCATCCGCATGGTGGTGACAACGTTGCGTCGCCAGATAGAAGCGAAAGGACAACAGATTCTTCTGGCGCTACCCGCGACGCTGCCCAGCGTGCGGGCGGATGCGGACCGCCTCAGCCAGGTGCTGATGAATCTCCTGTCGAATGCGCATAAATATACCCCCGAGGGCGGTAAGATTATCATCTCGGGGCGGATGGTGCAGGGGCAGGTCGCCCTCTCCGTGCAGGATACCGGCATTGGGCTCTCCCCGGAGGAGCAGGAAAAGCTCTTCACGCGCTTTTTCCGCGCGCCCAACCAACAGACCCGCACCGAAAAGGGCACGGGGTTGGGACTGGCGATCACGCGCTCGCTGGTGCAGCTTCACGGCAGCACCATTGCGGTGCATAGCGTGCCCAACGAGGGCTCAACCTTTACCTTCACCTTGCCTGTAGCCGAAGACGCCTAGATACCCCAACTTGTGTCATGTCGGACTAGAACCACCATCGACTCATAAAAGGAGAGACTGTCTAAAGTCGGGGGGAGGGAGCATAGCCCCACATCCCCACAACACTGCAAACTAGGCAAAGCCATTACACCGCCACACTATTGACATAATCATCTAAAAGCGAGTTCTACCCAATCGCCCCCCTAGAATCCCGACCTTGCTCACGACGTTGCCCTCGTCGGCCACCGCCACCACGTAGGTTTTTGCATATAGTGAGTGTCTTAACCGCCACAACAACAGCGTTGACCAGCGAGTCATTGTAACGTAGGCAAATACTGGTCCACTACAGCCCGACTTTCCCCGCTGCATTATCCCGAAACAGGTTGCCCTCGCGGATGTAGCGTCGCACCATCGCCTCGGACTTGTGGCCGGTCTGGCGCATAATGTCGCGCTCGCTGGCCCCCGCCGCTGCCGCCGAGGTGGCGAGACCCGCGCGCAAGGAGTGGCCGCCGAATTTCTCGGGGTCGAGCCCGGCTCGCTCCGCCGCGCGTTTGACGATGAGCGCTACCGCATAGGTCGAGAGTCGCTTGGCCTGCACTTGGCTGTGGCGGTTGACCCCCCGGAAGATTGACCCCTCCGTATGTTCAGGGGAAAGAGATCGCATGAGTTTACCCTTTGCCAGGAGGTGCATCCTGTGTGCCCGCACCCCCTGATATCTCTACAATGAATCAACCTTCGCCCCTTGTGGAGCGACTAGCCGAACGGAAAGACGCCGCATATCCTGGCCGAGGAGCCGAGGAGCGGCGTTTTTCGTTGCTGCTATCATAACGGCAGGATCGGCAGGGAGCAACGACAACGGCAACCAACACACATAGCTTCCGCCGGATAGGTGAGAGGAGAAACAAGGAGGAAAGA
This sequence comes from Ardenticatenales bacterium, assembly GCA_013812995.1. Classification (GTDB taxonomy): domain Bacteria; phylum Chloroflexota; class Anaerolineae; order Ardenticatenales; family Ardenticatenaceae; genus JACCSL01. Next base: position 1,701 of record JACCSL010000418.1, read on the forward strand.
TGCCTTCGACCTTTGGTTACCGTCCTGTCTTCAGCGACGTCCATGCCCAGACGCTGCACCAGGCGATTACCATGCAGGAGCCGGGCACGCTGCTGCGCGACCTGGAGGCGCTGCTTGCCTACCTGCGCGAGCACCCGCCCCGCCTGACGGCGAAGGGCCAGCTTCCCCTGGCCGCCCTGCGCCCCATGAATGAGCAGCTCGTGCGGCCCCTCCAGGTGGGCCTGGCCCGCCCCCAGCAGCGCTCCTACCCGCACCTGAACGGTCTCTATCTCCTCCTGCGTGCCTCGGGGCTCACCGTCATCGACCGCAACCATCTGGCTGTGGATGAGACCGTTCTGGCCGACTGGCAGCGCCTCAACCCGGCAGAACGCTACGGCTCGCTCCTGGAAAGCTGGCTGTTGCGCGGCTACCCGGAGATCATCGGTGAGCGTGCCGGGTGGCTCTGGGACCACCCCGAGCACTTCCGGCTGTGCCTGGAGTTCTTTGCGGAGTTACCCGACGAGGGGATTGCCGCGGAAGGGCTCTCTTTCCTCGCCTATCGTCCCGGCTGGTACAACCTGGCGCTGCTCGACCTCTTCGGCCTGCTGACCATTCAGCACGGCGAGCCCATCACCGGGCAGGGCTGGCAGATCGAGCAGGTGCAGCCCACACTCTTCGGCCAGGCGCTCCTGGCCCTCCTCTGGAACCTCTACTTCCTGGACGATGAGCTCTACTATACGCGCGACCCAAAGGGGACGATCCCCATCGGCATCTGGCAGCCGCTCCTGGCTCCCTACTTCCCGGACTGGCAGCAGACCCAGGGGACGCCCCCCGCGCAATACCATTGGTGAGGGGGCGCACTCAGGAAGGCATGGCAATGACCGAAATCAGTCCGTCAATGGCAGAGCACCGCTGGGCTGCGCGAGGAATGACGCTGCCAGCGGGCGGCAGGGCGAAGTCGTAACAAGGTAGCCGTCGAGACGACAAGCGGCGGAGGCAGCCGGGTTCCGGTCCGGGTTGAACAAATTTTGCACAACTTGACTGGGGGCGAGCCGCTGGGGATACTGAAAAGAGAGAAAGAGAGGGTGACGATGCGACTGACCTTGCAATTCCCCGATGAACTCCTTGAAACCCTGGGTGAAACAGACGCCTCCTTTCAGGAGCTGGCCCAGGAATTACTTCTGGCGAAGCTTTACGAGCTAGGCCGGATCACCTCCAGCCTAGCCGCGCAGTCGCTGGGTATCTCACGGCGCGAGTTCCTGGAGCGTATCGGCCAATATCAGGTTTCGCTCTTCGAGGAACAGAGCGCCGCCGGACTGGACGAGGAAGCGACCCTTGGTTGAGCGACCGGTGGTGTCGAACACCACGCCACTGATTGTGCTGGCAGGTATCGGTCACCTATGGCTGCTACCCGATCTCTATGGAGAAATTTGGGTGGCCGAAAGCGTGCGGGCGGAGTTCGCCGCACGCCCCGCTATGCAGGACCCCGACCTGGACCAACTGCCGTGGCTGCATGTCCAGGCGGTGGTAGAACCTACCCTGCCATTGCCGCAATTGGATCAGGGCGAGGCAGATACGATTCGGTTGGCGTTGGCACTCCAGGCCCGCGTGATCTTGCTCGACGAGCGGTTGGGGCGGCGTGTGGCACGAGACCTGGCCCTGCCTGTGGCAGGGAGCCTGGCTGTGCTGCTTCGCGCCCGACAGCAGGGTCTCATCCCCGCCGTAGCGCCGCTCCTGGACGAGATGGTGGCCCAAGGGCGATACCTCTCCGCTGCCCTACGTCGCCAGGTGCTGATTGCCGCTGGGGAAACCTGAAGAAGTAGCAAGCTATTCTTTGGTGTGTGCGGGGCGTCCTAGGTTTCTGGGAGGAGTATGACAGAGGAAGAATCAAAACGCTTCAGCAATCGCGTGCGCTGCCTTCTCACCTGGGAACCCACTACCAAAAAGGAGGCCGCGCTGACAGGTGCGGCAGCGGCCAGCCTTCCTCTGGCGCTATCCTGGTGGCACAACTGGCAGAATCTGCCCTTGTTGCTGGCGATGGCCGCTACCTGGTTTGTCCTTTTCGGGCTTGGCAATCCCCGCTTTCGCCGCAGATACCAGCAGAGAAAAGCGTTGGAGCCCGAGCGAGACCAGAGCCAGCAATTGAAGCCGTGATCTGAGCGATGAGGACATGACCATGCAGTGGCACGAGGTGTGTGAACACTACCCGGAGCAGTGGCTCATTGTAGAAGACCTATCGGTGCGGGTGGGTGCCGACGAGCAGCGCTACCTGGACGAGGTAGCGGTCATCGAGCCCTGCCCTGATGTGAGGGCGGCTCATCGCCGCTCCCAGCAACTCCACTACCGCCATCCAGAGCGGGAGTTCTACCCCGTCCATACCCGCCATCATGCAGGATGGGGCATGTCCGATCCCTTACCCCCGCGCCGTACCCCTGTCCCCGGCGAAATCGAGGCGCTCTATTGCCAACTGCGGGCGGAGGAGCGACGTACCCAAATCGAAGCAGGCTATGCCCTGATGCGCCTGGATCCCCCACCGCTGGAGTGGCTGCTGGCCGCCCTCCAGGATGAAGATTGGCGGATGCGTTCCATCGTCGCCTTTTTGCTCTCGGAAACCGGCGAAGTGCAGGCCACCGAGCCCCTCATCGCGCTGTTAGGCGACGCACACGCCAGTGTTCGTTGGGACGCCGCGAACACGCTGGGGCATCTGGGCGACCAGCGTGCGGTATTGCCGCTGATCCGGTGCTTGCGTGATCCGGCAGCCAACGTGCGCTGGTGCGCCGCCTGGGCACTGGGCACCCTGCGGGATAAGCGCGCGGTGGAGCCACTGATTCAGGCGCTGGCGGACGACGATAGTGGGGTGCAACACCACGCAGCGGAGGCGCTGGGAAATCTGGGCGATGCCCGCGCCACCCTGCCCCTGATCGAGAAACTGGATGATGCGGACGTTGGGGTGCGCCAGATGGTGGCACTCGTGCTGGGTCTGTTGGGCGATAAGCGGGCCACTGCCCCTCTCCTGGACCACCTGCAAGACGCAAGCAACCATGTGCGGCAGTATGTGTTTCAGGCATTGGGGAATCTGGGGGGAGGGGAGGTGCTGGTGCGCCTCCGGGCCGCCGCCCAGACCGAAGCAGATAGCGCGGTGCAGGCCACAGCCATCCGAGTCATCGAGCGTGTTGAAGCACATCTAGAAAGGGGGGAACCTTGACAACGAGTGAGGAGCAGTACGAGGAGGTTGTGGACGAACTCGTCTTCACGGAGCAAGTCACACCTGGCAAAGCATTCGGGATGCCCTGCCTGTATGCGAACGGCTACCTGTTTGCCGGTTTAGAGGCGGGAGAACTGGTGATGAAACTACCCGAACCAGAACGGACGCGTGCCCTCAAGCTACCTGGCGCATCTCTCTTCGACCCCTCTGGGCGCGACATGCCGATGCGCGAATGGGTGCAAGTCCCTGTCCAACACGCCGCTCTCTGGAACGAGTTGGCGCACGCTGCCCTGGCGTACATCCGCTCCTTCCCGCCCAAGCCACCTAGAACCAAACGAGGCAAGGCAGAGGGTTGACCATGCCCGCTATCCCCCTTTATACTAAAAACGACTCTGGCCTGTGTTGGACGCACAAACCAGAGCCTAGCCAACCGCCAGGGGCCCGGCGGCAGTTGCTTCAACTGTAGCACAACCGTGCCACTTTGAAACCTACCCTCACGCCCCAACTTGTGCTGGGGCGTTTTGTTTTCCCTTGGGTTGGATCATTTCGCAACGGAGTCTCATCATGGCCCGATTAGAAGCCCTGACGCGCGGCGTGATGGTGCGCGGCCTGGTCCCGAACAGCCTGGTTACCATCGTGGATGTCAAATGGTTTGATGCCACCACCATCGAGCTGACCTACAAGGATGCTACCGGGCGCGTTGCCAACCAGCTTCTTTATGAGGAAGACGCTGCGCCGCTCCAGATCGTAACTAGCGGCCAGGGGTGGTCCTTCGAGGCGGATGGGGCGCTCCTACGCCTCGTCTCGGAGGCGCAGCGCATTCGCCTGGCACACCTCTTCGACCCCTACCTCGCTATCCACACCTCGGATATTGAGCCGCTGCCACACCAGATCACCGCCGTCTACGGCGAGATGCTGCCCCGCCAACCGCTGCGTTTTCTCCTGGCAGATGACCCCGGCGCGGGCAAGACGATCATGACCGGGCTCTTCATCAAGGAACTCCTCCTGCGCGGCGATCTCTCGCGCTGCCTGATTGTGACGCCCGGCAGCTTGGTCGAACAGTGGCAGGACGAACTGTACCGCCGCTTCCATCTACCTTTCGAGCTCCTGACGAACGACCGCATTCAAACCGCGCGCACAGGCAACGTGTTCCATGAGATGCCACTTGTCATCGCCCGGCTGGACAAGCTGGCGCGCGATGAGGAACTCCAGGCACGACTCGCGCAGGTGGATTGGGATCTCATCGTCTGCGACGAGGCGCACAAGATGTCGGCCACCTACTTTGGCCGCGAGGCTAAGTACACCAAGCGCTACCACCTCGGCCAGCGCCTGGCGGAGGCCACACGGCACTTCTTGCTGCTGACCGCTACGCCCCATAATGGCAAAGAGGCGGACTTCCAGCTCTTCATGGCGCTCTTGGACGAGGACCGCTTCGAGGGGCGCTTTCGCGAGGGCGACCCGAGCACCGATGCCTCGGACCTCATGCGGCGTATGGTCAAGGAGCAACTCCTCAAGTTCGATGATACCCCGCTTTTCCCCGTGCGCATCGCCTACACCGTGCCCTACAGCCTCTCTGCTGCCGAGGCCAGTCTCTATGAATCCGTGACCAACTACGTGCGCGAGGAGTTCAACCGCGCCGAGGCCCTGGAAAACGAGGGACGCAAGGGCACCGTCGGCTTTGCGCTGACCATCCTCCAGCGGCGGCTGGCCTCCTCGCCGGAAGCGATCTACCAGTCCCTCAAGCGCCGCCGTGAGCGGCTGGAGCGCCGCCTGCGTGAGGTAGAGACCCAGGCCCGCAGCGGACCCGTGCGCATTGAGAGTCCTGCCTTTTCCGAGGAGGAATGGGAGGACCTGGAGGAAGCCCCCGGTGAAGAGGTCGAAGCACGCGAAGAGGAGCTGATGGACCAGGCCACCGCTGCGCGCACGGTGGAGGAGCTGCGGCTGGAAATCGCCACGCTGAAGCGCCTGGAGGAGCAGGCGCTTGCGGTACGGCTCTCCGGCACCGACCGCAAGTGGGATGAACTCTCGCGCCTCCTCCAGGATGAGGAAGAAATGTTCGATGCCGCAGGCCACCGCCGCAAGCTTGTCATCTTTACCGAGCACCGCGACACGCTGAACTACCTCGCCACGCGCATCAGGACACTCCTGGGGCGCTCGGAAGCCGTCGAGATGATCCACGGGGGGCTGGGGCGCGAGGAGCGGCGCGGGGCGCAGGAACGCTTCACACAGGACAAAACGGTGCAGGTGCTCCTCGCCACGGATGCCGCCGGTGAGGGCATCAACCTCCAGCGGGCGCACCTCATGATTAACTACGATTTGCCCTGGAACCCCAACCGGCTGGAGCAGCGTTTCGGGCGCATCCACCGCATTGGGCAGACGGAGGTGTGCCATCTGTGGAAC
>JACCSL010000423.1 GCA_013812995.1 Ardenticatenales bacterium
GTCGAAGACCGTGGTCTTCACGGCTTTCTGCTCGTCCGCCGTTAGCCGGGTGAGGCTATCGGTCAGGGTATCGGCAATACGGAATTCCATCAGGACACCCGGAAGACTTTCATCACCTCGTCGCCCAGGTGGTTGATGACTTTGACAGCGATGCGGCCTGTGTCGGGTTTGGCGAAGGGGCGGGAGGTGGCGCTGTGTAGGCTTTCCCAGGCGTCTTCGTCGATCTCGGCTTTGAGGGTGGTTTTGAGGGATTTGTAGGGATCGTTGGCCCCCAGGAAGTAGGCGTGGCGGACGAAGAAGCTTTCTTCGTTGTAGTTGCTGTCGATGAACCAGCAGGCGATGCCGTCCGGGCCGGAGGAGCGGACCTCGCCGGATTGGGGGTGAAAGACGTCGACGCCGTGAAGTTGGACCTGGATTTGATTGTCGTCGAGGTGCGTTATGTCAATGTCGGGCTCGCCAAAGATGACGAAGAGGTTGCCCGCGCCGGTGCTTTTCAGGGTGTCGGCCATGTGGAGGTCGGCGTTCATGCGCGCCTTGAGGACGGGGACGCGGCCTAGTTTCTCAAATTCGGCGGAGTGGGCGTCGTAGTTGAAGGCACAGGCGATGAGGACGTCGAAGTTGGCGTCGGCGGCCTCGCGGGCGGCGGCGACGAGGTCGGGGCGGGAGACGGTGCCAAATTCGGGGCCGATGAAGATGCCCGCGCGCCGCTCCTTGTTGTTTTCCCCTTCCAGGTAGCGCCCCTCGGCGCAGAGGTAGTGGCCCGGCCAGCCGGTGAGCGCGCTGAAGGTGATGCGATCTTCCTTGTGCGCCTGCTGCACCCCGGCGGCGCGCAGGTTTTCGAGGATGGCGGCGGTGAAGTCGTACTCCTCGCCGTAGCCGCTCTTGCCGTCGGCGACGAACGCGCCGGGCTGCTGGAGCTCGTCGTTCTCGTCCACGACGAGGATGCGGTGCGGGGAGAGGCTCTCGACGGTGAAGGGGCCGGCGACGCGCACGGTGGATTTTTCCTCGTAGGGTTTGTCGTAGAGGAATTCCTGCTCGGCGCGGGCGTTGATGGAGGCGTCGATGGCGCGCTGGCGGGCAATGCGGGCCTGCCACCAGTCGGCGTGGAGGCGCTGGGCGGCGGCGGGCCAGCTATCGGCGGGCTCGCGGGGGATTTCCCACTCTTCCCACGCGTTGCCCAGCGCGGCATTGAGCTGCTGGCGCAGCGGCTCCAGGGTTTCCTGGGCGCGCTCCCAGATCACGTCGATCTCGGCGTTGTTGGCGATGGATTTGAGGGTGATGTGGGGGACGCGCTCGTAGACGAAGCCGTGGCGGATGTTGTTATAGGTGGGGGCGCTGGAGGGGGCGGTGCGGGTGATCTCGGCCTCTCTGCGCTGCCCGGCTTTGGAGTCTTTGAGGAGATAGTAGGGGTAGAGCGCGCCCATGATGCGGGCGCGGGCCAGAGCCAGGGCAACGCGGGAGGTGTCGATGGTGATCCAGCGCCGCCCCCATTGCTCGGCGACGTAGGCCGTGGTGCCGCTCCCGCACGTCGGGTCCAGCACCAGGTCGCCAGGGTCGGTTGCCATGAGGATGCAGCGAGCGATGATGCTGGTTGAAGTTTGAACCACATAGATTTTGGGGTCCGAACGACTTTGAACTGCCCCACTTATGTCTGCCCAGAGATTCGAGATTGGGGCAAAGCCAAAATCATTTTGAAAGCGTCGATAATTAAGTTTCCCATTTCTGGTTACCTGAAAACGGTCAGCCTTTGCAAGTCGAATTAAACCACCTTCAGTGGTCTTAAAGGTTCCTTTTCCTGGGTCGAATGTTTGCCCAAACCAGTTGAACTTTGTGACATCACCAGCACCCGCTGGACGCGAACTTGTAATGTTATCCAACCTAAAATAAGAACCTGTGAAGTATTCCGATGTATAGCGCCCCTCTGCTTCATCACTTCTGCCGCTGTAGAGAGTACGCGCTTTCGTCCTATCTTTATTTTTAGAAAACCACAGAATAAAGTCGCAAGTTGATCCAATGATTCGACTTCCTTCGCTTGTTGTTTTGCGAACCGTTATGAGACTAACAAAATTCTCATCCCCGAAAATCTCATCCATCACAGACCGCAAAAGATGTACATTTTCATCGCCAATCTGTACGAAAATCGACCCTGACTCCGTCAGCAAATCCCTCGCAACGGTCAATCTATCGCGCAGATACGTCAAATAAGAATGAATGCCATCGCGCCACGTATCGCGGAACGCCTTCACCTGCTCCGGCTCGCGCGTAATGTGGTCCCGGCTGCCATCCTTCACATCGCGGCTCGTCGTGGACCACTGGAAATTGGAATTGAACTTGATGCCATAGGGCGGGTCAAGGTAAATACACTGCACCTTGCCGCGCAGGCCCTCGCGCTCGACCAGGCTCGCCATCACCTGCAAGCTATCCCCCAGAATCATGCGGTTCGTCCAGTTCGCCTCGTGCTTATAAAACTCCGTCGCATCGACCCCGCTGGGCAAGCCATTGAAATCCCCAAAGAGGTTCAACTGCTGCGGCGCGCTGGCCTGGCTGCGCTCGCTGCTCTGGCGCAGCAGGTCGTCGATGAGCACCTTGGGATGGACCTTCTCCTGAATGTAGAGCGGCGGCGCGGCCACCACGAGGTCGGACCAGTCCTGCTCGTCCTTCCCGCGCCAGACGAGCTGCGGGTCCAGGTCGCGGTTGCGCCGCTCGTAGGCGACCGCAATGGGGCTTTTCTCCTCGTCGCCCATGACGGCCTCGTATTCAGCGGTGGGGATGTTGGGGCGGCGGGCATCGCCATGTTTGAGGGTTTCGACGGCTTTGGGCTGTTTGGGTTTCGGGGCCATTGGGGGTTCCAATCGTTGTAGATATCTGATAGCCAACTTCGGTAAACATGTTCGCCCGGCCCTAAAGGGACCGGGCTACTTTTGCGAAGCCCCGCTGGGGCTAACGGCTTGGTAGCCTATGGAACTGTTTCATTGGAATTGCTCTAAGAGAGGAACAACTTCGCTTTTTTGATGGTGCGCTCGTTGGTTTCTGACATATTGAATGACCCATTGAAGTTGTTTATGACCAAAGGTCACCACCCCATATTCGGCTTGCCATCCAAATTCGTGCGAGAGCGTGAGACTGTGATTGACGAAGTGCGAACTGCTGCCCTTTAACTGACCGATAAAGCTTGTCAGAGCAATGCGGGGTGGTACCGATACTACTACATGTACATGATCCTCAATCCCTCCAATGATATGGACGGTTGCTTCCAAGCTTTTTGCTTTTGTCGCCATCACTTTATAAAGCGAGTCCTCCCATTCTTGATCAATGATGGGCTCGCGATTCTTCGTTGCCCATACGATGTGGTAGAAAAGTCTCCAATAAGGCATGATCTTCCCCTTGCTTAATGCCGTTAGCCCCAACGGGGCTTCGCAAAAGTAGCCCGGTCCCTTTAGGGCCGGGCGGACATCGGGCAACTCAATCCTCACTCACCATCGCATCGACCAAGGCTTTGAATTCCGCCTCGATCTCGAAGACGTCTTTGAATTCGGCGAAGGCCCAGCGGCCAAAGGTGCGCAGGTTGTTGACGCCGGGCACCCAGTAGCTGCGCATGGTGTTGGCCTTGTCCTTGGCGTCCTCGCCGCGCAGCCCCTTGATCTCGACGATGAGGTTGAGATAATCCGCGCGGCCATCGTCGATCTGGACGATGAAATCGGGCAGGTATTTGTGCGGCGTCATGCCGGAGAGATAGGGCACCTCCAGGCCAAGGCCCTGGTTCTTGACGTAGGCATGGACGCGGGGATGGGCCTCGGCCACGCGGCAGAATTCCGCCTCCCAGTCGCTATCCAGAATCACCCAGTTGACGTGACTGCGGCGCGGGTCCGTCTGCCAGCGGTTGAGCTTGGAGGTGGTGAAGTTGACATGCGCGCTGGAGCCGGTGGGGTTATAGGCATCGAGAATCGCCTTGATGGGCGCGGCCCCCTCATTATTTCGCGCGGTCGCCTCACTGATGGCGGCCCTGATGCGCTCGCAGGCCATGTCGGCGATCTCCTGGTAGAGCAACTGCGCGGGCGTGGTGCCGCCGGTGCAGCGCAGGTAGCCCCCGTCGAGCCACTGCTTCGCGATGCGCTTGAGCTGCCCGAAGAGGTGCAGCTTCGGCTCCT
>JACCSL010000427.1 GCA_013812995.1 Ardenticatenales bacterium
ACCTTGACCCCATCAATCTCTTCGACCTTGTTGAGCAGTTCATCGAGTTGACCCTTGCTCATCTCTCGCTGGAGCGTGAGGAGCTGTCGGTCCCGCTCGTATAACTCCTGCTGGAGCCGCTCGACGCGCTGCTGGAGCTGGTCGGGCTGCGAGGTGCCGAGCTGGCTGGCAATGGTGCGCACGAGTTGTCGCTGCGCCCGGATCAGCTCTTCCGCCGCGCGCCCCGTCAGCGCGCTGATGCGCCGCACCCCGGAGCTGACCGACTGCTCGCCCGTGATGAGGAAGGTACCAATCTGCCCGGTACGCAGGAGGTGGGTTCCACCACAGAGTTCCTGGGAGTACACGGGCGAGCTTCCCAGCTCCTCACAGATGGAGATGACACGAACCACATCCCCGTATTTCTCCCCAAAGAGCATCGTCGCCCCGCGCTGTTGGGCTGCCGCGATTGCCATTTCCTCAGCAGTGACGGGGTAATCGGCGCGGATATACTCGTTGACCGCGCGCTCGATCTGCTCCAGCTCCTGCTCCGTGACTTTTTCCAGATGGTTGAAGTCGAAGCGCAGGTAATCGGGCCCCACGAGCGAGCCCTTCTGAACCGCGTGGTCGCCCAGGACGGTGTGCAGCGCCTTGTGAAGCAGGTGCGTGGCTGTATGGTTGCGCATGATGTCCCAGCGGCGCTCCGGGTCCACGCTGGCGCGCGCATTCTCGCCCCGACGGAGTGTGCCGCTCACGATGGTGGCGCGGTGAACGGAGACGCCAGGAATCGGGCGCTGAACATCCTGGACGAGGGCGCGGCCATACTCTGTCTCGACCACGCCGGTATCGGCCACCTGGCCGCCGCTCTCTGCGTAGAAGGGCGTCCGGTCAAGCAGAAGGTCTACCTCCTGCCCGGTCGCCGCCTGGTTCAGTCGCTCGCCCGTTTCGGGGTCGATGAGGGCGACGACCTGCACCGGGGTTTTACCCAGTTGCCCATAGTCGTAGCCAAGGAAAACGCTTTTGGGCAGCTCATCGGCCATGCGGCGGTAGTTCTCCGCCCAGGCATCGACATCGAAGGTGCTCGCGGCACGGGCACGGGCCTTCTGCTCGGCCATCGCGAGGTCATAGCCATTGCGGTCAAGGGTGAACCCCGCCTCCTCCGCGATGTCCTTTGTGAGATCGTAGGGAAAGCCGAAGGTGTCATAGAGGCGAAACGCCTGCGCACCGGGGAGCACCGTCTGTCCCTGCGCCTTGAGGTCGCTCATCACATCTTCCAGCAGCGCGATACCACGGTCCAGCGTGCGCTGGAACGCCTCTTCTTCCTTGCGAAGCACCTCGACGATGAAGGCCCCGCGCTCGCGCAGCTCCTTGTAGTGCGTGCTCATCTTCTCCACGATGACCTGCGCCACCTCGCCCATGAAGGGACCCTGGAAGCCGATGAGCTTGCCGAAGCGGAGCGCGCGCCGCAGAATCAGCCGCAGCACGTAGGAGCGCCCCTCGTTGCCCGGCAGCACGCCGTCGGCGATGAGGAAGCTCGCCGCGCGCCCGTGGTCCGCGATGACGCGATAGCCCACGTAGTTGCGCGCACGCTCCTCGTCGCTGTGGCCCAGCAACGCCTGGATGCGGGCGAGAATCGGGGCGAAGAGGTCGGTGTCGTAATTCGACTTCACGCCCTGCACGACCTGGGAGATGCGCTCCAGCCCCATGCCCGTGTCGATGCTCTGCGCGGGCAGCGGGGACAATGTGCCATCCGCCGCACGGTCATACTGCATGAAGACGAGGTTCCAGACTTCCAGGTACTCGTCCTTCACATTGACGCCGCTCGCGCCGTCCTGCTCCGCCAGCGGTCCAGCGTAGTAGAAAATCTCCGAGCAGGGGCCGCAGGGGCCGGTATCGCCCATCTCCCAGAAGTTTTCTTTCTTGCCAAAGCGGAGAATGCGGTCGGGGGCAATGTGCTTCGTCCAGAGCTGCGCCGCGTCGTCATCGTCCTCATAGACGGTCACCCAGAGGCGCTCCTTGGACAGCTTGAGAACATCGGTGAGGAACATCCAGCCAAACTCGATGGCTTCCTTCTTGAAGTAGTTCCCGAAGGAGAAGTTTCCGAGCATCTCGAAGAAGGTGTGGTGGCGGTCCGAGGGGCCGACGTTCTCCAGGTCGTTGTGCTTGCCGGAGACGCGCATGCACTTCTGCGAGGTCGTGGCGCGGTTGTAGGGACGCTTCTCCAGGCCAAGAAGCGCGTCCGCGAACTGGTTCATCCCCGCATTGGTGAAGAGCAGGGTGTTGTTCCCGGCGGGAACCAGCGGGCTGCTATCGATTATCTCATGGCCCATCTCGTGGAAGAAGTCGAGAAAGGCGCGGCGAATCTCGTCACTGCTCATGGACATGGTTGATGATCCTTTGGATTTAATTTGTTTTCTGCCATTGATGTCTCAAATGCTCAATATCGCGCGGTTCTCCACCAAAGTATCTTAAATTAAGATTATCTATCTCTTCCGGCCATATTTCTTCATAGCTATAGCCCTCAAGTGAAGTTATCAATCCATCTCTTATCCAAAGCAAAAAACCCGCTCCATATTCAAGGAAAGAAATGGAAGCTTCCACATCGCCAATACAAAAATCTGCTTTTACAAACGAGAATTTATCATGGAGTTTTTCAGTATAAGCCAGAGGGGTGAAGTCAAGATAAAAGCCATGTCCCGTCATCTCTCGGGATTGAATGTCGGTCTCGCCCAGTTGCCTCCGCAATTCTTCCAGAACTGGCTCAGTTCCTCGCAAAAGCATTTCCAAAACGGCAGCCTCCAGAGGTGTAAAAGTCACGGATGATTGGCTCGCTTCCAAAAAAAGAACCTGCCAGCAACAGCGCAGGTGCCGAGCGATTGTAGTAGAGAGGGGGGATTTGCTCAAATTTGGGGGGGCTTGAATGGGTGTCGGGCACGCCAGAGGCCATGACCAACAAGGGCCAAGCCGAGGAGGAAAGCGAGGATGGCGGCGATGTAGTCGGGGCGGGTTTGAAA